>JAZQEQ010000188.1:0-9370 GCA_045539055.1 Oscillospiraceae bacterium
CTCCGAAAGAGAATGCAACAACATCCGCTGCATCGCCCTGATGCACGACTGCGGAAAGATCGCGGTACCTGTAAATATCCTCAGGAAGCCGTCAAAGCTTACCGATGAAGAATACGAGATAATCAAGCAGCATACCACAGCAGGCGGCGAGATGCTGCGCGATTTCAGTTCAATAAAGGACATGAGCCTCGGCGCGCTCTATCATCACGAGCGTTACGACGGCAGAGGCTACCCCAAGGGGCTCAAGGGCGAGGAGATACCCGTCATCGCGCGTATCATCTGCATCGCTGACTCGCTCGACGCAATGAACAGCAACCGCTGCTACCGCTCAAGGCTCACACGAGAGGTCATCATCGAGGAGCTTGAAAAGAACAAGGGCAAGCAGTTCGATCCCGAGATCGTTGAATATGCTCTGAAGCTGATAAAGCAGGGCATCGTAAAGATCGGCGAATAATACTGTGACCGCAGGAGCTTTCCCTGCGGTCATTTTTCATAGCAAAAATTTGATAAAAAAAGTAAGAAAATGTCACGCGACCCGATTGACAATCCAACGATTAAATGCTATCATATTGATAATATAAACGCCGACGGCGAAAACGGAGAAGAATTATGGAAAAACGAATCTTAGACTGGAACAAATACTGTGAGACCTCTGCGAGAGCCGTTGCAGAGGGCATCGTTATGCTGAAGAACGATGGCGTCCTGCCGCTTGACAAGACAAAGGAAGTGGCTTTGTTCGGACGCATCCAGCTTCACTACTACAAGAGCGGCACAGGCTCGGGCGGCATGGTGAACGTGTCGCACGTCGTATCCATCCCCGAGGGTCTGCGCGAGGCAGGTGTATCCCTCAACGAGGAGCTTTACCGCACCTACGACGAGTGGGACAGCTCCCACCCGTTCAATTTCGGCGAGGGCTGGGGTACAGAGCCGTGGTGTCAGGAGGAGATGCCGCTTACTGACGAGATAGTCGAAGCAGCTGCAAAGACCTCCGATACCGCGATCGTCATCATCGGCAGGACAGCAGGCGAGGAGATGGACAACAAGGAAAAGCAAGGCTCGTTCCTGCTTACTGACCTTGAGGAGGACATGCTGCGCCGCGTGCGCAAGCAGTTCAGAAAGATGATCGTTCTGCTGAATGTTCCCGCGCTGTTCGATATGGGATTTATGGACAGATACTCCCCCGAAGCGGTGCTGTATGTATGGCAAGGCGGCATGGTCGGCGGCACCGGCACGGCAATGGTGCTGACAGGCGATATGAGCCCCTCGGGCAAGCTTGCCGACACTATCGCATACAATATCTCTGACTACCCCTCCGACCCCTATTTCGGAGAGGACAAACGCGACTTCTACTGCGAGGATATCTATGTAGGCTACCGCTATTTCGAAACTTTCGCAAAGGACAAGGTGCGCTATCCGTTCGGATTCGGTCTTAGCTACACCACATTCAGGATAAAGGCTGACAACTGCACCAAGCGCACAGGCGAGGACGCGACAATCGTAACCCTCGGAATTTCCGTTAAAAACACAGGAAGCTTTTCGGGAAAAGAGGTCGTTCAGGTCTACCTTGAAGCGCCTCAGGGCAAGCTTGGAAAGCCTGCAAGAGTGCTGTGCGGCTTTGAAAAAACAAAGACGCTTGCACCGAATGAGGAGCAGCAGCTTCAGATAACCGTTGACCTGCGCGAGTTTACAAGCTACGACGACAGCGGTGTGACAGGTCACCGCTTCTGCCGCATCTTAGAGGCAGGTGTGTATAATTTCTATGTCGGCAGCGATGTCCGCAGCGCGAAAAGCGTATGGAGCAAGCAGCTTTCAGAGGATATCGTCGTTGAGCAGCTCACTCAGGCTCTTGCGCCCGTGATGGAATTCAAGCGCATGAAGAACGACAACGGCACACTCGTATTTGAGGATGTTCCGCTTGCCGAGTACGAGCAGTTCGACCGCCGTGCCGCAAATATTCCCGATGAGATACCACAGACAGGCGACTGCGGAATAAAGCTTGCCGATGTGTATAACGGCAAGAACACCATGCGCGAGTTTATAGCGCAGCTTTCGGACGAGGATCTCTCCTGCATCATCCGCGGCGAGGGAATGGCAAGCCCCAAGGTAACGGCAGGTACAGCATCCGCTTTCGGCGGAGTTTCGGACGGACTTCAGCACTACGGCATCCCCTGCGGCTGCTGCTCTGACGGACCCAGCGGAATGCGAATGGACTGCGGCACAAAGGCGTTCAGCCTCCCCGGTGGAACGCTCCTCGCCTGCACATTCAACCGTGGACTGCTCACCGAGCTTTTCGTGCTGATGGGTCTTGAAATGACCGCAAACAATGTCGAGTGCCTGCTCGGCCCCGGCATGAATATCCACCGCCACCCCCTCAACGGACGCAATTTCGAATACTTCTCCGAGGACCCCTACCTCACAGGCGAGATCGCCTCAGCAGAGCTTCGCGGAATGCACTCGGTCGGAGTCACAGGAACTATAAAGCACTTCTGCTGCAACAACCGCGAAACTCACCGCCACTGGCTGGATTCCGTGGTATCGGAGCGTGCGCTGCGCGAGATATATCTGCGTGGCTTTGAAAAGGCAATAAAGCAGGGTGGCGCAAAGACGGTCATGACCACCTACGGTAGCCTTAACGGCGTGTGGACAGCAGGCAGCTATGACCTCAACACCACAATTCTCCGAAACGAATGGGGCTTTGACGGCTTCACGATGACCGACTGGTGGGCAAACATCAACCGCCGCGGTGAAGCCCCCGACAAGCGCGATTTCGCTATAATGGCAATGGCTCAGAACGATGTATACATGGTCTGCGCAGACGGCGGAAATCATGACGACAACACGCTGGATAGCCTTGAAAAGGGCGAGCTGAAGCGCAGCGAGCTGCAGAGAAACGCCGCAAATATCCTCAGCTTTTTAATGACCACAAACGCGCTGAAGCGCGAGATGGGCACAGACTCCCCCGTTGAGATAATCAACCGCCCCATCGACAGCAACGGCGAGGTCGGCGATGTGCCCTACTTCCCTGTTGACGACAGCATAACTATCGACCTCGGCGGTATGATGTCAAGAAAGGGCGAGAGCTACAACTTCGCGCTGGATTTTGTACGCGGAGGACGCTACCGCGTGACCATCACCGCCTCCTCAGAGCTTTCCGAGCTTGCGCAGACAGCCGTTACGCTGTTCAGCGTGGGCAGCGCCTGCGGCAGCTTTATCTGGAACGGCACGGGCGGAAAACCTGTTTCCATCGTAAAGGAAGTAAACATCTTCTCACGCTTCACAAGCAGCCGTCTGCACTTTGCAGCAAACGGTCTGAAGCTGCATAGCATAAACTATGAGCGCATAGGAGATGTCAAGGCATAACAACAAAAAACGACCCGAAAAGGGCGTTCACTACAGAAAAAGTATTTAAGGCAAGACAGCGGAATATGAAAAATCGGTATCATCGTTTGATGATACCGATTTTTTACTTAGCTTGTGCGTTACACCTCATATACTTCACTTTGGTGAGCTAAATATTGCAATTTGAGTATTTCCATTAAATCTTCTTTCTGTACTTTCTCTATCAAAGCCACATTCCTCCTATCGTCAATAACATCAGTTAAATTCACACCTTACCGAACACCGCCGTAACGCACATGAACCCGGCTTTGATTTCTGCAAATATATCACCGTTCATCTTGTGCATGAGCTGACGGCAGATGTAAAGTCCCAGACCGCTTCCCTTTTCGTTTTCGGCGTTTGTGCCTCTCCAGAAGCTGTCAAAAATGTGCGGCAGGTCGATGTCTGCAAGGGTACAGCCGCTGTTCTTTACGGTCACAAGGATACAGCCGTCCTCCTCGGAAAAGCCGAGAGAAATGCTCTTTCCATCGCCGTATTTGATCGAATTCTCCATTATATTCTGAATTACCTCTACACTGCGATCGGGGTCTCCGCTGAGCAGACAATCTGTGTAGCTGTCAACAACAAATTCCATCCTTATCAGCGACAGCTTTTCGGTGTAGTATTGCTTTATCTTCGTCACAAGCTCTGAAAGATAAAACTCGCTCATCTTTACATCAAGGCTTAAGAAATCTTCCCTTGATGCGGTGATTATCTGCGAAACATAGCCTTCTATCTCGTCCGCCTTGGCGTTGATGCTCTCTGCAATTTCGAGCTGTTTTTCTGCGCTTGTGTAAAGTCCTTTTGAAAGAGCCTTTGAATACAGCTTTATTGCCGACAGCGGAGTTTTTATATCATGCGAAAGTGACAGCAGAAGCATTTTCTTATCCCTTTGCAGATCAAGCTCACGCTCTTTCTGCTGTTCCATGTTTTCTCGGAGCATATCCACGCCCCAGATAAACCGTCCGAAAAAGCGGTTTTTCGTTTCCTTTACAGGTGCGGTGAGATTGCCCTTTGAAAGCTCATACGGCACATCGGAAAGCTGTTCAAACGGCCTCAGTACCTTGACCCTTATGTACAGCATAACGGCGATGATAACGACCGCCATAACGCTGAGAATGATGTTCACCGTTAAGATAAGCTCTGTTTTACCCGTGCCTCTGTTAGGGGTGTAATCAAAGCGGTACAGCTCGCCGTTTATCTCTCTGATGACATAATCGCTGTCGGAGTTGTAGAAGTCCTCGCCGTATTCTGTAATCTCCGTCACATATTCACACTCTGAAATATCGGGTGCCGAGTCGTTTTCCATCTCACGGGCAAGGCGGCTTATCTCCACACGATAGGGTCTGCCGCTGTCGGTGTTATCCGTAAGCAGTATCGCATTTGCGGCGGCGAAAACAGCGACGATCAATCCTATAACCACCGCAAAAATTCTGTTAAATGCTTTCATATTTGTAGCCTACTCCCCACACTGTCAGTATCCGCTTCGGAGATTTCGGGTCACCTTCTATCTTCTGACGAAGCCACTTTATATGTACCGTCAAGGTCTGCTGCTCCGAAAAGCTGTCGCTTCCCCATATCTGATTGAACAGAAACTCCTTGCTTAGCGCCTGACCCTTGTTTTCGATAAGAAGCAGCAGCAGGTCGAACTCCTTTGCGGTGAGATCAAGCGTTACATCATTTTTGCTGACAATGCGGCTGACCTTGTTTATGCGGATATCGCCGTCAACAAGCTCATCAACTGCGTATCTGCGCTTGAATATCCCGCCTATCTTCGCAAGCATTATATCAATGTCGTACGGCTTTTCGATATAATCATCAGCGCCGAGTACAAGCCCGTTCAGCTTGTCCTCCTTGTCGGTCTTTGCACTGACTATGAGGATAGGAGTATTGCTGTCCTCGCGTATCTTCCTGCACACAGCGAAGCCGTCTATCCCCGGAAGCATTATATCAAGCACGATAAGCCTTGCCCCGTACTTTTCGTACAGCGACAAGGCTTTTTCTCCCGTTTCAGCGACCGATACTGTGTAATTTTCCGCACGCAGAAAATCACACAGCAGGCCGGCAATATCTTTATTGTCTTCAACTATAAGAATGTCAGTCATAGTAATTCCTTTCAAACCGGAATAAGGGCGACCTGTTGCCGCCCATATTCATCACCAGCCCATTTCCATAAGCCAGTTATTCAGCGCACGCTCACGCTCTCTCATCTGAGAAGCGCTTTCGCACCTACCTAAATTATACTCACCTTTGATGTTTCCGTCAACTATGTACAGCACTCTTGTACACTTTGCCGCTACCTTTGAATCATGAGTTACCATCATGATTGTCGTTCCATCGTTGTTCAGCTTTGCAAGCTCTTCCATAACTTCATCGGAGGAGGTACGATTGAGCGCGCCAGTCGGCTCGTCTGCGAAAATCATCTTCGGGTTGTTTATCATACTACGGCAGATGCACGCACGCTGAAGCTGACCGCCTGAGACCTCGTTGATGTCATTGTCTGCGATATCGATAATGCCGAGCTTTCGCATTAAGTCCTGACCACGCTGTACGTTCTCCTTGCGGCTTTTGGTGTTCTTCTTTGATTGTACCGCAGGAAGTATGATATTGTCAAGTACCGTAAGGTTTTTCAGCATATACATCTGCTGGAAGATGAAGCCCATCTCGTCAAGTCTGAGGTCTGCAAGCTCCTTTTCGCCCATCATTGCGATGTTCTTGCCACAGAAAAGCGCCTCGCCTGCGGTGATGCCGTCCATGCCTGAAACGGCATACAGCAGAGTGGATTTTCCAGAGCCTGAGGGACCCATAACAGCCACCATCTCACCCTCGGCTACGGTGAAGTTCACGTTCTTAAGAACGTTGTTCTGGCGCTTGTTTACGATATATGTTTTGCAAAGGTCTTTTACTTCGAGAATATTCATAGTGGTTTCCTTTCTTATTCGATATTAGCAGTGTCGGAGGACTTGATCTTTCTTGTATAGAGAGATGTCAGGAATGCGCTGAGTGTTGTTGTAGCAAGAATAATTGCGGGGAAAATAATGAACAGCTCAAGCGGATCAATGACGTAATCAGGGGCAAGCTCCATGCCCATCATTCTGAAGATAGGGTCGATGCAGAGATGTGTCATAGGCATTGCGAGTATTTCCGCTACTATTACTGCGATCACTCCCACAAATGCAAAGCGTAATACGTGGTAAGCATAAATACTGCTGTTTCTTGTTCCGATTGCCTTCATAAGCGCTATCTCGCCTGTTTCCTTTGCAATGAAGGAACGCTCCATAAGCACGGTAATAAGTGCGGATAAAACGATAGTGAGGATTGCAACCATTGATTTTACTGCGGCTAGAGTATCGGTAACACCAAGCATATCTGCTGTTTCTTCAGCACAGGTTTTTATGTCTTCATAATCAGGAAAGATTTTCTGAATTTCGTCAATTCTTCGTTCTATCTCTTTATCATCGGGGTCATCAGTAAACATGATCTGTGTACCGGTACTGCCCAGCGCCTGAATATAGTTGATCTCTTCATCAGAATGGAGCCTTATACCGTCTCCTGCCTGATTCATTCCCTGGAAGAATGCCGTGATGATATATTCCTTATCTCCGTCAACGGTTTTTATCGTAACGGTATCACCGATATTCGCTTTTATTTTTTCTGCTGAAAGCCTTGTAATTGCAATTTCATCGGTGTTCTGCGGCATTGTTCCCGCTGTATATTCATACATATCCATCGTTGTGCCTGTGCCGTGATATATGCAGATATTGCTTTCGTTATCTCCACAAACTACGGGCAGAGTGAATATCGTTTCCTGATAGCACTTCGCGGGAATGCTGTTTTCAGCAAGAGTTTTTTCCATATTATCAAGATGCTGTGTAAGCTTTTCGTGTCCGTCGTCCAGCATACATTCATTGATTATTTTGCTGTCCAGATATATGTCACAATCCGCCCAGCCGAATGTAGTTGAAAGATTGCCGCTATTCATTGTTGCTACCGTGTTAGAAAGCACGAAAACAAGCGACAGACAAAGCACAAAGGTAAGGGTTATAATGCTGAATCTTTTAGGACTGCTGACAATGTCGTTGAGCGCAAGGAAAGGCGTTGCGGGAAGCTTTGACCTTCCGAGACTCATCAGGCTCTTTTTGCGGAAGCGCTCGCCCGTCTGACCGTTTCGGATAGCGTCGATAGGCGTCAACTTCTTCACTTTACCTGTGCAACCGTAGCAGAACAGCAGGATCACCGCAATTACAAGCAACGCACAGAGAATATTTATAAAAAGCGGATTCTGATTGCTTATTATAATTGATTGCGAAGAAACGCTCATAAGCATTTCGCCGAAGGGGAAGCTGAGTATCAGACCCATAACTGCGCCTATAACGGAAAGCGCCGCATATTTTACCAGATATAAGCCTCTGATCTTGAAATTGCCGATACCGATCGCCTTCATAACACCGATCTCACGGAATTCCTCGGAAAGGGTGAATGTGATCGTAAAATGAAGAACTACAAAAGCGATCGCGATGAGTATTAAGCTAACTACAAGAATCAGACCGACTACTATCATGTCAAAAACGTATGTGAATTTCATAAATGCTCTGTCCATTGTAAGAACGCTGTTGTCAACAAGTGACTTTAACTCTGTAACAGCTGTATCAACATCGGAAGAATATATGTAGACAAGGCTTCCGCCGTAGAGCGATTCTGTATCTTCGGGAGAAATAAGGGAGTTGTAATCTTCTTCGCTTATTATATAACGTGTAAAACTCAGCTGATTTGAGCCGAAAAGCGCGTCCTTTATCTTATCCGCAAGAGTAACCTCGCAGCTTACACCGTTTATTTCAATGGTAAGCTTATCACCGATCTCCACGCCGAAGGCATCAGCCTTGCCTTCTGTCATATAAAGCTCACCCTGCTTTACTGTTTCAAGGATACTGCCGTCAGAAAGAAAATAGTTCAAGGAAATATCGCTGTGAACAAGATTTGTACCGCCGGGAATATTTATATCCTCATTATCAAAAATTAAATTTTCGGGTGATAAAAACAGCATATTTTCTTCTGCATAGCGTTCAACTGCGGATGCCGAATCCACCGTTTCGTCAACGTCGACCGCAAGATTTTTATTCATGGTAATCACAAGAAAATCAGGCACATCTGCCATTTCAAAGTAGTTATCCAGCGCAGAAGTAACGCTTATAATGTTGTTTGCGCTTGAAGACACGAACATTGTCGCGAGTATGATAAACACCAGCACGATGATGTTCATTGCTTTTTTGCGTTTAAGATCTTTTTTCAGAATGTTGAGATACATTTCAGTTCCCCTTTCGTCGTTGTGACCTCATTATAGCATGAAAATTATTAAATAATCCTTAAATTTTGTTTTTCGCATGAATTTATTTCACCATATTTTGCTTGGGGTTTCAATTCGGAGGTGAAACAAAACATACTGCCCCATGTCAGAGAAAGTATGTTCTTTCATAAGACGATGTATCGCACTCACACTTTGACGGGTGAGTCGCAAGAATGACTCTTATCACTAAATTGCCTTTTATATTGTTTTGTGTTTCAATCATATTGTGTCTAAAAGTTGTTGATTATCCACAATAAAACTCAAAAACCACAAGAGATACGCAAAAAGTCACAGAAAACAACTTGGCATCTAAATATATTTCACATACAAAAATTTTTCTTTGCAAAGGTTACATTTCAGGTTACATTTTTCGCCCTGAAAAGATGTAACCACACCTCTTTTTACGAAAACAAGCCACAAAATGCCCGTTTTTCACGACGGGCATTCTTCATTTTCACCAAAAGGTTACATTTTTGAAAAATTAATGTCTCATTTTCGCCTCAGGCAGCCGAAAAACAACTATTTGTTTTTCAAAAATAACAGAACTATTTTATAAAAAAACATAAAGAAATTGTAAAATAGCCGAATGTTTTTATAAGCTAACGAAAAAGTTTTATAAAATAACGGCTCTTTTTTTTATAAAAATAT
>JAZQEQ010000189.1:0-6583 GCA_045539055.1 Oscillospiraceae bacterium
AAGTGCAGCGACCGCCCACCATATCTCATTGTATCTGATGACGAGGCAGACTACCACCGCCGCCTGCGTAAGCTTATCAGCAAACGGATCAAGTGCCTTGCCAAGGTCGGTTATCATATCAAACTTACGCGCGATATAACCATCCGCCGCATCCGTAAGTCCCGAAATAACAACAATTATCGCCGCAAGGATATAGCCATTAGTACCCTCGATGAGTGTATTCGTGTTCTGGATCATACCATCCTCCCACAAAAACACATACACGAAACATGGGATAAGAGCTATCCTCACAAGCGTCAGCAGGTTCGGGAGCTTTGTAATATCCCGAATATCAAGCTTCATTATATC
Organism: Oscillospiraceae bacterium; assembly: GCA_045539055.1. Lineage (GTDB taxonomy): Bacteria > Bacillota > Clostridia > Oscillospirales > Ruminococcaceae > CAG-115. The sequence continues at coordinate 349 of JAZQEQ010000189.1, forward strand.
ACCTCTGCTAACAGTGTCTGATGCAATTATTCCTCGTCGCTTTTCTTTGCTGCTGCGGCCTTGGCTGCTTCAGCTCTTGCCGCTCTCTCAGCGTCTACTTCCTCGCGGATCTTTCTCAGAGTTTCTTCGTTTTCGCGCACCTGCTTAAGCTCCTCGAAATCCTCAACAAACTTCTTCAGCTTCATATAACGGGCAGTCGCATCCTTTGCCTCCTGGACGATGCGCGCTTTTTCCTCATCGGTATAGGTGTGAGTATTGGGATCGTTCCTCTTTGCGCGTTCTTGTCTGTCACGCTCCATCTCAAGCATGCTATTATAAGCTTCAGTGAGCTTTTCCTTCGCAGCTCTTATATTCTCGTTTTTTTCCTTAGGCTCGGACGAAATCTCGCCTGCAGCACGCTGCGCATTTATCTTCGCAAGCAGTTCATTTACCTGCGCCTGCTTTTCAAGCTCGTTCTGCTGCTTTTTCTTTGTATCTTTTCCCATAAAAAATCCTTTCCTGCCCATATCGGCATATATCTCTACACATGATAATGACCATCATTCGCTACTATGCTCATCGCTGTACTTATGCAACAACACATAGTAACACATTATATTTTATTATAACACATTTTCAATGTCTATGCAATGCCTTGGCTTACAAAAATCGCTATTTGATTTTGATATTTTTTACAAAAGACAAAAGCCGCACCCTTCTATACAGGTGCGGCTTTGTATTATTTTGCGGAATAAATATCCCTCTGCATTACGGCAAGCCTGTCACAGCGCTCGTTCTCGTCGTGACCTGCGTGACCCTTAATCCAGCAGAATTCTACCTCGTGAACATCGAGCAGCGTGAGAAGCCTGTCCCAGAGGTCAGGATTGAGCGCAGGCTTGCCGTCGCCCTTTTTCCAGCCTCTTTTTTTCCAGCCCGCTGCCCAGCCCTTGGTAATACCGTCCACAACATACTTGCTGTCTGTCGTAAGCTTTACCTTGCACGGGAATTTCAACGCCTCCAGCGCGGTTATTACGCCCATCAGCTCCATACGGTTGTTTGTGGTATGCGCTTCGCCGCCCGAAAGCTCCTTTTCCCTGCCCTCGCAGCGCAGTATCGCGCCAAAACCGCCCGGTCCTGGATTACCGCTGCACGCGCCATCGGTGAATATCTCAACAAATTTCATGTTACCTCCGCCCAACAAAACAGCCTCCTTGCGGAGGCTGTATGTTTGTGTAGTATATCTGAATTCAATAAAGTCAGATCAGTTAGCAAGACCTGCTCTTTCGATACCCTCTGTAAAGTACTTCTGAAGGAATACATACATGATAACGATAGGAGCGATCGCAAGCAGACAGCCTGCCTCCATCCATACAATGAACTCGGTCGCATTACGAACCTCGTTGTACAGATACATGGAGATGCTTGTCGCGATAGTATCGATCTTCAGGGAGATGGTGCTTGCGTTTGAGAAGTACATGGAGGATACATAGTAGTCGTTCCAGTACCAAACGATAGAGAAGATAAATACTGTCAGGAAAGAGCTTGCTGCGTTGGGAACCATAACGCTGATAAAGGTCTTGAACGGACCGCAGCCGTCGAGGTAAGCAGCGTCCTCCAGCTCCTTGGGAAGTCCGCGGAAGAACTGTCTGAACAGATAGATGAACAGACCTGCACGGATACCGTTGCAGAAGAATGCGGGGATATACATTGACCAGTTTGTATCAACAAGGCTGATGGAGTCGCCAAGCAGACCGTTGAACAGACCGAAGATATCAAAGTATCTGAACTGCATATACTGGGGGATCAGGATGATCTGTGTGGGAACGATGATCTGAAGCAGAACAACGCCGAACAGAAGATTCTTGCCCTTGAACTTAAATCTTGCAAAGCCGTAGCCTGTAAGTGCACAAGTACCTACCTGAAGGATAGAGGATACGATATTGAGCACCAGTGTATCCCAGAGGGTCTTGGGGTACTCGATAGCGTTCCAGATCTCAACAAAGTTCTCGAAGCGGATGCTCTTGGGTATCCACATTACCGAGGGGTCATTCATCTCCGCCTGGGGACGGATAGCAGTAGAGATCATGTACAGGATAGGATAAAGGATTACGAAGGAAAGTCCGAAGATTATGATAAATCTGAAGAAAGGCCATACCCAGCTTGAAAGTCTGCGCTTCAGGATGTAGCGGTAGTGCTTCTTCTCCTTATCGGTATAATGACGATAATTCTTCAGTATCTCAAAGCTGGATACATGATAATCGTCCTTCTTTTTCTTCTCCTTCTTGGGCTTCTTTGCTGTTTCGATGGGAGCAGCAACAACAGCTGCCGCATCATTTATATCAGCAATAGTTTCAGCGATCGCCTCGGGTGCTGTATCAGCAGGCTCGGCAGCGATGATCGATTCAGCCGCAGGTGCTTCTACAGGAGCAGCCTCGGGAGAGGATGTTACATTTTCAGCAGGCTGATTAGCAACATTAACATCTTCCTCAGTGGGGAAAACAAAATTATTATCTGTCACTTCTCTAACCTCCTTAATCATTCTCGTAGAATACGAATCTGTTTACTATTACCGTGATAATAGCAAGGCACGCGCCGATGATAGCAAAGTAGATCCACGCGAGAGCCGCAGATGTGCCGTATTCCCATCTTCTGGACGCCGCCAGAACGCACTCCATAACCTCGTTATCGGTAGATACGAATGCATCTATGATAGTGTATACGAGGTTGGAAAGGATCATCGGGCTTATGTAGGGGAATGTGATCTTCCAGAAGAACTCCCAGGAGGTAGCACCCTCCATGCTTGCAGCTTCCTTCGCAGAGGGAGGAATGGTCTGCAGAGCGGAAAGGAATATCAAGATCTGGATACCTGAGTTCCATACAAGGTTCAGAACGTCACTGGTGATGTTCTGAATGATCTCCGTAAACGTCTGGTTGATACCGTAGATACCGATAAACTCCATCAGCTCAGTAACAAGGTCTGTTTTGAACAGCGTGCTGAACTGAGAAGCGTCAGATACGCCCTGCGACGCCATATCACCGTTGATAACGCTGATAACGGGACCTGTTGCGATAAGTACAGGCAGGAAGAAGATGGAACGTGCCAGTGTTCTTCCTCTGAACTTCTGGTTCAGGATAACCGCGATAAACAGGGAGAATATCAGGATAACGATGGACTTGGGTCCGATATCGGCAAGAGAGTTGAGCAGCGCGGGAAGGAACTCAGCACTGTCGCCAAACGCGTCGATATAGTTACCGAAGTTATTCCACTCGGTATAGATACCTGCTGTGGTCATACCGTGGAGCAGCGCGTCTTCCTTAGCAAAGAGCTGGGTGTCGCACAGCGAATACCACAGAGAGGTGATAACGGGGATTATGAACAGCCACAGTGTACCGATCGCCCAGAGAGCGATAAATCCGTAACCGTACAGGCTCTTCTTTCTTTCGTAAGAGATCTTGGCCGTCTTGATCTTGCGCTGTACCTTTGCGCCGTCCTTTCTGCGGACATCCACCTCTGCGCCCTCAAGGTTGAAAGCAGCAGCAGATGCTGTGTTGTGTGCAGATACACGGACAGGAGCAGCCTCCTTAACGGCTTCCTCGACAGCCTCGGTAGCTTCCTCAACAGCAGGAGCTTCCTCAACTGCCTCAGCAGCTTCCTCGACTACGGCAGCAGCTTCCTCAACTGCTGCTGCAGCCTCTTCAGCTGCGGGAACGACCGCCTCAGCTACGGGTGCTGCGGAAGCTTCAACAGCCTCTGAAACAGCTTCTGTTACTTCAGCTGCATTTGTGGGGTCGAAATTTCTTTCGTCACTCATCAGTCAGTTGTCGCTCCTTTCAGTCCGTAATCGGCAAGATTGATATTCGTGCCGTTGATCTCAAGAGTCAGCTCACCAAGGTCAGCCTTGATAACTGTGCCATCGGAGAACTCTGTTCTTACAACATCTCTCTCAATGTACTCGAAATCGGTGATAGTTTCATCTGCCAGTGTCTTGATGAAGTCCTGTGTTACTCTATACTCGGCAGCAGCGATCTCGAGCCATCCGCCGTAGTATGTGTAGAACAGTGTATCATAAGCACAGTCAGTGAATTCGTTGGGGTTCTCGTGCATTACTTCGTAGTGAACGGGCGTACCTGTCGCAACAGCGAGCAGGTAAAGCTCATCCGCGCTGGAGCTTGCATTCTTAGCCTTTGTGGTGTAAGGAATGTAGCCGTGGATCACGATCTCGTAGAAGGGGATATCGTAATCATATACATCGAAGTTACTGCTGTAAAGCGGAACGTTTCTGATGTAATCAACATAGGGAAGAGCATATTCATTACAAGCATCTGCAACGAATGTGAGGTTGTTGTCCTTGATGATCTGATAGCAAGCCTTGAGGTTCTCAACTGCCTGCTGTCTGGAGGACTGCTTTACGGTATTTGCTGTGAAGTCACTGTAAAGCATATTTGTAGCCTGCTCAAGGGAGATCGCATTGATGCCTTCCTTGACATAGCTGTTAACGATCTTCTGTACGACCTCCTGATAATAAGCGGGAGTCAGGATGTACCAGCTCTCTCTTGTATCGTGGGGAGTACCGAATGCACGCTCATACTCGTTCTGTGTTGCGTAAGCCTTTGTAACACGGATTACGGAAGAGCTTGTTGTGGAGTAGCCGTTACCGGAGCGCTCATACTCCTGAATATCGATACTGGGAGCGAGTGTAGCACCGATGCTTGCGCAGTAATCAGCGAGCATCTTGTACTTGCCCTTTCCGCCCAGTGTTCCGGAGTAGTCAACGTGGCTGGAGATACGGCTTGTCATACCGGCAGCATTGAAGTCCTCATAAGTGATGACCATGTTGTCGATGCCGAGGTTGTAAAGCTGTTCAATGATCTGCTTTGCTTCCTCGTAAGTAGTAGCTGCAGTTTCGAGCGAAACGGGGAAGCCCATAACGGACTGCTGCTTTACTGTACCACCGAAAATATCGAGGTAGAAAGGCATATCCTCGCTTGTCTTGCCCTCTGTCAGAACACCTGTGTCAACAAGGTGCTTCTGATAGCGGTGAGCCACATCAACATAATCTGCGCCATCCTTAGCGATAGGATAGTAGCGGACTGTGATCCTGTCCTCAGGAATGATATTGGTCTCATAAGCGTTCAGTGCCGCATTGCTCTGACCCATGAAATAAGAGTCATTTGAACGCAGGCTGAAGTCGAACCATGCAGAGTTGAAGGATGTCGCGCCCTGACCGTTGATGCTTGCTCTTGCTGTTGCATAAGCAGAACCCTCGGTTGCTACTGCGAGCAGCGCGTTGTCTTCCTTTACGATACCGATAATGGGGAGATAAGCCTGCTCTGTCTTGGCGGGAGCCATATCAGAGCTTATTGCGATATCTCTGCCATATATCTTCTGAGTATACTCAGTAGTGTTTGTCTTACCGTTGTTGAAGTTGATTACTGCGCCCGAGCCGTCAGGAGTGATAATGTATCCTTCCTCGTCAGGAGCACCTGCACCGAGGTCCTTGAACATGCTGACTGTGATAACGGAACGGATAGTCTCGGCTGTGTTACCGAGCAGCTCCTCCTCAACGATCTCGTTAACTGCAACAGTTACCTCAAAGTAATCATCAACAAGTGTTACATAATAAGGAATAGTGATACCAGCAGACTGGAACTGAAGTGTGCACTTGAAGCCGTTCTCGATCTTCTCCAGTGTGTAGGAGCCCTTGCTCATAGCGTCGGCGAAAGACTTGAGATCGGTCTTGCTGTGGTCGGTATCATTTACTTTTCTACCCTCGATGCAGAGGGCGGATTTAAGTCCGGCGAGGTTTGTGCCGGCTGCGATAGGGTCAGAATCCGCATTGTAAGGATTACTCCACCAGCAGTAGCCGGTGTCCTTGTTCTTAACTGCGAAACAGCCTGTGCCCTCATTTACATAAAGTTCGAGCGTGGACGATTCTGCATAAAGTTTGCACTCTGCAAGCGCCTGCTCCTCAGTCATCGGAGCAACCTCAACGGCTGCATCCTCGGTGACATCGGCAGCGGCATCCTCTGCATCCTCGGCTGTGTCAGCCGCCTCAGCAGTGCCTGCATCGGTGGGAACCTCTGCGGTCTCAGACCATGCAACGCTCTGGCTGGCCGAAAGCACCTCTCGTGAGCAGAGGATACCGGCAAGTATTTTCTTGCGTAATTGAAGCATTTTTACACCACCATTTTCAATATTCAAAGCCTTAGTTTATTTAATGTAGATCAGGATTTCAGCTTTTCGAGCTCTGTCTTC
>JAZQEQ010000190.1:0-1566 GCA_045539055.1 Oscillospiraceae bacterium
TATCTTTTCGTTCAGTACGCGAAAGCTCATATTTTCTGCATTTATCTTCATCTCATCTCACCCCGCGCGGTAATTGATAATTGACAATTGATAATTGACAATTGTGGTGCGGCTTGCGCCGCGTATCTGAATCGTGACGAAATCCGAAAGTCATGCGGCTCCACCGCCTTTCGACAGGATATCAAGTCTCTTTTCTTTTGCAAACGCCGCCAGCTGCGGAGCCTTGCAAAGCAGGTCATAATCGACAGTCGCAAGGTCTGTCTGTTCGCGTATCAGCGCTGTGTAAATGCCCGCTCTTGCAATTTTTTCTCCCATGAGAATGAAGCCGTTAAGTTTGTTATTGCAGCTAAACAGTTTCTTGACATTCTCGCCGTCAACTTCCTCATAACAGTCGCCCGTGTACGCGCCCGCGGTGATGATGTGCAAGCCGAAAAATCCGATAGCATTCATCGGAAACGCGTGCTCGAACTTGTCAGCCGCACCCGCCATATTATGCCCCGCGACAAGCCCCTGCGCGTAGGCGTTCGGCATTATCGCGATGATGTGGGAAGTGCCTGTGGTGATGTCCTCGGACACGGTGCAGTCCCCCGCCGCCCAGATGTTTTTCACGCCTTTCACAGCCTGTTTTTTGTCAGTGATGATACCGCGCTCGACCTTTGCACCTGCGCTCTCCGCAAGCTCGGTATTCGGGCGGACTCCGACTGCCGTAATAAGAATGTCAAACTGCAATTCCTCGCCGTTGGTGAGAGTTGCAGTATTTTTGCTGAAGCTTTTCGCGCTCGTTCCGAGAATGAATTTCACGCCGTGCGCTTCGATGTGCTTCTGCATGATCTCGCTTGTCTGCTTGTCGAGAATTGACGGCAGAATGCGGTCTGCGAGGTCAATGACGGTCATGTCACAGCCGTAATGTTCAAGCGCTTCGGCGGCTTTCAGTCCGATCAGACCCGCGCCGATGATAAGCACTTTTGCTCCCTTTTTCACGGCTTTTTCAATGCCCTTAACGTCGTCAAGCTTCATAAAGCTGAAACGGTTCTGAACGCTGTCAAGTCCGTCCATTGGCGGGACGAACGGCTTTGAGCCTGTCGCAATGAGCAGCTTTCCATACTCAACTTTTTCGCCAGTTTCAAGCTCCACAACTTTAGTTTTGCTATCAACCGAAACTGCGCGTTTTCCGAGAAGAGTTTCAACACCGTTGACCTTGTAAAAGTCCGCGGGGCGGTACTGCATACGGCTTTCCGAAATGTCGCCCTTGAGCAGATAGGATATCAGCGGGCGGGAGTAGATGTGGTATTTTTCATCCGAGATCACCGCGATACTGCCCTTTTTGTCGTGTTCGCGAATGCCCTCGATACAGCCTGCGGCGGCTGCCGAGTTGCCAATAATAACATATTCAAACTTCATGCCGTTTCACCTCGCTCCTCAAATACGATTGCCCCGTTGATACAGCCTTTCACGCACTGCGGAACCCCACCATTTGCCGTGCAGAGTTCGCACTTTGATGCTGAATGCCCGCCGTCCGCGACCACGCAGCCGTAGGGACAAGTCGGATCGGAGCCATGTCGTTCT
>JAZQEQ010000191.1:0-4767 GCA_045539055.1 Oscillospiraceae bacterium
GCGTGTCCGTTCATCACTATCATATCAGAATAGACATCATCCAGCTCATAGGTATTCTGAAGCTGGAGCGCTCCGCTGTAATGATCTATCTTTGAGCCGTTTAACACATAAAAGTTGCCGCCGTCCTCACTCACGCGGGTGAGTTCATCTATATATACCGTACCGACGGTCTCGAGAGCCTCGTTATAAGCAGCAAGTATATCGCCGTTCGAGCCTGAGTCGTTGAAAACAACGCTGAAAATGACATCCTGCTCAGGTATATCTGTTATGCCCTTTCCAAAAGCACAGGAAGCAAGTATCTCGCCGTTAGCCGAATTTACACGGTAGCAATTGTCGCCTGTAACAACAAAAAGCTCGTTATTTATGAATTTCAGCGAATAGGAAATATCGTTGCCAATATATGTCTGCCAGATATGGGACTCAGCATTATCCAGATCAAAGCGGATCAGATAAAGCTGGAGATCGCCGCCCTGCGCACCGAGTGCAGTCACATATATGCTCTTGTCATCCTTTGAAAACTCTGCCTGCATTATCTTGTAATCAGGAGAAGCCCAGCGGAATATCTGTTTGCCCTCACCGTTGAAAACATAAAGATAATTTGAATAACGGGTCGAAGTTGTTACGACAGCGGTACGCTCATCATTGCCTATCGCAGCAAATACTATGCTATCATCGACCCCACCACTGAATATCTCTCCTGTACGCGAGTACAGCTTGAATTCCTTACCGTTCTTATCGTACACGACAACGCGCTTGTCATTGGACTGGGATACGGGATTCTGGAAGCCATGCTGGACATCGGTGATCTTGGCACCCTCGCTGTTGTAGGTATAGATATAGGTATCTGTGAGAAGATAGAAATTCTCGCCAAGCTCATCCAGTGTATATCCGGCACTTCCCGGAAGCTCAACAGGGAATCCGCCCTCGCCGACATCAAGTGCGACATCCTTGAATGGCGCAATGATACTTCCCCAGTTTATTACTATAAGGATGACCACAAGAACCGCCAGAACAATAAGCGCCAGTCTGAAAACAAGCTTTTGTCTGGCACGCTTTTTGCGGAATTGATTTATATTATTGCGTTCCTCCATGAAGCGCCTCCTTGATGTTTAATAGAATACCTTGTTCAGATACAAGCCGTTTGGCGGGAGCGTTATCCCACTCAAAGAGCGATCGCCTGTTTCCAGCGCGTTCTTTATATCTTCCTCAGTACGTCTGCCCTCACTTATATAGAGCAGAGTACCTGTCACTATTCTCACCATATTATACAGAAATCCGTTGCCGCTTATTCGGACCTCGCACACATCATCCTTAAGTGAAACGCTGAGGTCGTATATCGTGCGCACTGTCGTTTTCATGCGAGCCTTTCCCTCCGCCCTGCAAAAACCACCGAAGTCGTGCTCACCAATGAGAAGCTTTGCAGCTGAATTCATAGCATCGACATTCAGCTTATACGGATAGTGAAAAGCAAGATCCTGTAAAAACACATCACGCTGCGGCTTATTGCTGATAAGATACACATATTCCTTGCCCTTAGCATTATAGCGTGCATGGAACTCGTCATCCGCTTCTTCGCAGGAGATCACCGCAATATCGGGCGGCAGCAGTGTGTTCATGCCCTTCACAAAGCCCTCGCAGGGTATCTTATTTTCAATATGCACGTTGAAGCAGAACTCACGCGCGTGTACTCCTGTATCAGTACGCGAGCAGCCATAAATCACAGGCGCAGGTATCTTAAGCAGCTTTCCGATAGCCTTTTCAACAGTTTCCTGTATCGTGACGGCGTTATCCTGACGCTGAAAGCCATGATATGCAGCACCGTTGTAGGCTATGAATACTTTCAAATTTCTCATTCATCATTCTCCGTTTATGGGAGTATCGTCGGAAAGAAGTTTATCGTTATAACTCCACCGACAAGCAGCAGCATTACAAACAGCGCAACATAGTCGCGCGGTGCTGTTTTGAGCTGGCGAAGTCTTGTTCTTCCGTCACCGCCACGGTAGCAGCGGCACTCCATAGCAGTTGCAAGCTCGTTTGCACGCTTGAACGCAGACACAAACAGCGGTATCAGTACAGGAATAAGCGCCTTGGCTTTCTTGATAAGTCCACCGCTGTCAAGCTCTGCGCCTCTCGCCTTCTGCGCCGCCATTATCTTATCGGTTTCCTCTACAAGTGTAGGAATAAAACGCAGTGCTATCGTCATCATCATAGACAGCTCATGCACGGGGAAATGCAGCTTTTTAAGCGGCGAAAGCAGCCTCTCGATCGCGTCTGTCAGCATTATCGGCGAAGTGGTATAGGTCAGCAGCGACATTCCCACGATCAGCGCAATAACGCGTATCAGCATGAACGAGGCCATGCGTATACCCTCGGGATAGATGGTTATTATCCACCACTGCCAGAGCGGTTCAACACCTTTTACAAACAAAAGGTTCAGCAGCGCCGTAAATATCATCAGCGGCAATATCGGCTTTATGCTCTTTAATATCATCACGAGCTTTATGCCCGATAAGATATATGCAAAAACTATAAACAGCACACATAACAGCAGACCCGTATAGCTCTGCGCCACGAATATAGCAACAAGATACAATATATCAAGCAGTATCTTTATGCGACTGTCAAGCCGATGCACGACAGATCTTCCGGGGAAGTACTGTCCTATCGTTATATCCTTTATCATTCGTTCTGTCCTTTTATAAGAGCAAGCAGACGCTCTGCCGCCCTGTCAGTTGTATATATATCGTTTCCTATATCGGTTCCCAGCTCCTTAAGAATATGCGACATACGCGTTATCTGCGGAACATCAAGACCGATCTTTGCAAGCTCGTCCGTACGCTCGAATACCTTGTCGGTGTCGTCATAACAGAACAGCTTCGACTTGTTCATGACAAGCACCTTAGTAGCGTACTTTACAATATCCTCCATAGAGTGCGATACGAGCAGTATGGTCTTTCCCGACTTTTCGTGATACTGCTTTATCATTCCGAGTATCTTATCCCTGCCCTTTGGATCAAGACCTGCGGCAGGCTCGTCAAGTATAAGCACCTCGGGATCCATTGCAAGGACTCCCGCAAGCGCAACTCTGCGCTGCTGACCGCCCGAAAGCTCAAACGGAGAGCGCTCCAGCAGATGAGTTATGCTCATAGCCTCGGCTGCCTCTTTAACACGGCGGTCTATCTCCTCATCGGACAGCCCCATGTTCTTAGGTCCGTATGCTATATCCTTTGCAACTGTATCCTCGAACAGCTGATGCTCGGAATACTGGAACACGATACCGACTTTAAAGCGGATATCGCGGATATTTACTTTCTTATCCCAGATATTTATACCATCAACGAAAATCTCACCAGAAGTTGGCTTGATGAGTCCGTTGAGATGCTGGATAAGCGTGGATTTGCCGCTTCCTGTATGACCGATTATGCCGACGAACTCGCCCTTTTTCACCGAAAGGCTGACATGGTCGACCGCGGTCTTTTCAAACGGCGTACCTACACTGTATTTATAGGTAAGACCCTTTGTTTCGATAACGCCGTTACCGCTTTCATCGTGCGTATCAGACTCAACGCGCTGCGGCAAATGAAGTTCTCCGCTTTTAAGAAGCTTTGAGATAGCCTCGGCACATTCCTGCTCGAAGATTATTTCCGCGGAAATATCAACTCCGCCCTTGCGCAGCTTGTTTGCAAGCTCTGTTACCTGCGGCACATCAAGACCGACCGCCTCAAGTTCCTCCTCGCGAGAGAACACCTTTGTCGGCACATCGTCCATGATTATCTTACCCTTATCCATTACGATAACTCGATCAGCCTGTGCAGCCTCCTCCATGTAATGGGTTATAAGCACGACTGTGATACCCTTATCCTTATTGAGGTGCTTTATCGTTTTCATTACCTCGCGCCTGCCCTTTGGGTCGAGCATTGCGGTAGGCTCGTCCATTACGATACAGCGCGGCTGCATCGCGATTATACCTGCAATGGCGATGCGCTGCTTCTGCCCGCCCGAAAGCTGGTGCGGAGCGTGCTCGCGGAACTCGTACATATCCACCTGTTTTAGTGCGTTATCGACACGCTTTCGTATCTCGGCAGGCGGTATACCTAAATTCTCGGGAGCGAATGCAACATCCTCCTCCACGATAGTCGCAACAAGCTGATTATCGGGATTCTGAAAAACCATACCGACAGTCTGACGCACATCGAACAGCCTATCCTCGTCAGAGGTATCTATGCCATCAACGATGACCTTGCCCTCGGTTGGAGTAAGTATCGCATTGAAGTGCTTTGCAAGAGTTGATTTTCCACAGCCGTTATGTCCAAGCACAGCCAGAAACTGTCCCTCGGGAACGGTAAGGTTTATATTTTTAAGCACGTTGTTACGCTCGGTTATGTTACCCTCGTCATCACGAGTGACATAATCAAAGCACAGGTTTTCTACTTCTATGATGTTCAATCGTTCTACCCTCTTACATCATCTTTTAATATATCACTTGAATTTAACTATCGCAGTACTTCCGCAGGGCAACGCCATGCCTGTCTGCTTTACGGGGAGGCCTATCTCCTCTGACAGCACCTCGATATCAAAGCGCTTGCCTACCGTAGTATGCAACAGGTAGCTCATAACCGACGCGGAAAGCCCTGTTGTATAGCTGTTGAGCAGTATAAACAAGGGTTTATCGGTGAGAAGCTGTGTTATCATAGTCATGAGGTCGTATATGTTATCCTCAAGTCGCCACATCTCGCCGTTCGTTCCTCTGCCGTAGCTTGGGGGGTC
>JAZQEQ010000192.1:0-6041 GCA_045539055.1 Oscillospiraceae bacterium
CACCGAAAAGGCAATCGAGGGCGCAGAGGTGTTCGGCTCAATCGAGGAGTTTCTCGAGTACGCAAAGGGTGTGAAAGATGAGATATTCGTTATAGGCGGGGGCGAGATATACCGTCAGATGCTGCCATACTGTGACAAGGCGTACATCACACGAGTGTATGAAAGCTTCGGCGGCGATACATTCTTCACAGACATTGACGCTCTGCCCGAGTGGGCGGCTGTCGAGGCTTCCGAGCTTATCGAAACAAATGGCTACAATATCCGCTTCATCAACTATGCGAGAAAGGACTAAACGTGACCAAGGAGCAATACATAAAGCACTGCCGCGGTATGCTGGGGTCGGAGGTAGACCAGCCGTTCGAGGAGGACTTCAACACCTACGTCGCGCGGCATTACGACACGCGCAAGTGGTTCGCGCTGATATTTGATGTAAAAGGCAGACCTGCGGTAAACCTCAAATGCGACCCGATGGAGGCGGACTTCCTGCGCCGCGTTTACGAGGGCGTGACCCCTGCCTACCACATGAACAAGACCCACTGGAACACCGTGTATTTCGACTCGGACGTGCCCGATGACGAATTTATCCGCATGACCGAAATAAGCTTTAACCTCACACGAAAGAAAAGGAAATAAAAAAATGCCGTTTTCACAGCAATCAATAGACTTTTTATTCGAAAACCGCCTGCACGACAGCAAGGCTTGGTTTACCGAGCACAAGGCCGACTACGAGGCTCTCGTAAAGCAGCCCATGTCGCAGCTGGTGCTTGACCTCGCTCCCACGATGATGAAGATAGACAAATACATCATCTGCGACCCTAAAAAGATATCCCGTATCTACCGCGACGCGCGTATGCACCCAGACTCTATCTTCCGCGATCATATCTGGTACAGCTTTGGCAGACCGCGCGATTCCCGCAACCCTGCGCCTGAGTTCTATTTCTGCATCGGCGCTTCGGGAATGGAGTTCGGCTGCGGTTATTACTGCGCCCGTCCTGCCGTTATGGAGGCAGCAAGGCAGCTCATCATCACCGATGACGACAGCTTCAAGGAAGCATTTATGGCGGTGAAGAAGCAGAAGAGCTTCGCGCTCTACGGCGAGCCCTACAAGCGCGACCATTACCCCGACCAGCCCCGCGAGAAAGCCGACTGGCTCAACCGCCGCAGTCTCGGACTTTCGGGCGAGCTCACCGATCCCGAGATAATGTTCACGGACAAGCTCTCAAAGCACGTTGCAAAGGAATTCAAAAAGATCGCGCCCGTTTATCATTTCTACATGAAAGCGGAGCAGCTTGCAAACGAAAAGGAATAAAACAAGCCCCCGATATCTCGGGAGCTTTATCTTTATTCATCACCTGTGGATTCTCTGAGAATAAGCGAATGCGGCAGCTTGTAAACGCCCATATCGGGAACCTCTGCCTTCATGTTTGTGATAAGCTTCTCGATAACGGTCTTGCCCTGCAGATAACACGGCTGCTCAACTGTGGACAGGCGCGGAATGAACATCTGCGACAGCTGAATGTTGTCAAAGCCGAAGAAAAGCACTTCCTTGCCTACATCGATGCCGTTTCTGACAGCGTATGTCATTGCACCGACCGAGATAATGTCGGATATCGAGAATATCGCGTCGGGCTTGTTGTCAAGGCTCATGAGATACTCGCAGCCCTTGAAGCCGTCGTCCACGTCATATCCGCCGTAGTACACCAGCTGCTCGTCATAAGGAATACCTGCGTCTGCAAGTGCTTTGCGGTAGCCGTTCTCGCGATCGATAGAGGACTGGCTGCGCTCCTTGGTGGTAATAAGACCAATGCGCTTTCTGCCCTTGCCGATAAGCAGCTTTGTTGCGTCATAACCTGCAAGCTCGTTATCAATAGTAACGCACAGTATCTCGCAGTTCTCAAGGCGCTCAAGGCACATCGCAAGGTGATATTTCTTTGCGAGCTGAGTGATAGTAGCCGCGTCAAGCTTCGGAGCAAGCAGCACTGCGCCGTCAACAGCCTTTGAGAACAGCATGCCAAGCAGGTGCATCTCGTGGTCGGGATCGTTTCTTGTGGTAGCTATAAGTACATCGTAGCCCTGCTGATAAGCCGCGTCCTGCATACCGCGCAGTACCTCGGAATAGAAGCTCTGCTCGGTGGAGGCGATTATCGCGAGGATACGCTTTGTCTCGCTCTTTCTGAGGTCGCGTCCGAGAAAGTTCGGGCTGTAACCAAGCTCCTCAACGGCGCGGTTTACCGCCTGCACCGCCTCATCGGAAACGTTTGTTTTCTTGTTGAGCACGCGTGAAACGGTGGCAACCGAAACATTGGCAGCCTTAGCGACATCTTTAATTGTGATATTCAAAACGCTCACCTCATCGTATTGTTATATGTATATATAATACACCAAATGTAAAACGTTTTCAATTGGCAATTTGCACAAAACTTTGCGCAGCAATCTGTTTTGTGTTGCAAAACAGGGCTTTTCACGGTAAAATGTAGGTGTGACTTTATGACTATGACAGAAAGGAGCGGCTTATGATAAAGAAGACGGCTCTGTTGATACTTATTTGCCTGTTTGCTATGACCGCTTTGTCGGGGTGCGCTTACTGGGAGGGTTATTCAAAAAGCCAATGCGTTCAGCTTGTTGAAGACGCGCTGGAAGAAAAGTATGGTGAGGATTTCGTTGTTGACACTTTACACACAGGTAGCGGAGGATGGTACGGTGTAGCTGGTCCATTGGTCGCAACCTGCTATTCCAAAAACGATGATACTTTGTTCTTTGAAGCGGAATATAATAAGTTTGGAGATGTCGGCGAGCTAAAAGATGAATATATTCATGAAATAGTGGCAAAACAAGTCAAATCTGTTATGTGCTCAGTTTTGGCGAAGTATTACGATAAATTTGCCGTGGAAATCGAACTATACGGCTTGCTCAAATCACACGACCCGGAAATAACCGATTCCGCCAATGCTACAATCGAAAACTTTTCCAAAGCGTTGAACAAAGAAGATAAAGATATGCTGTGCAACGGTTGGATAGTATTAGATGAAAGTCAGCTTGAAAAATACTCACAAGAAGAAATAGAAGCAATAATAAACGAAATGGGAAACGATTTACATCTTATGAGCATTGGTATTGATTTTTGTTATGTAAATGATGAGCTTCTTGAGGAAAGTATAGCAATAACAAAAGACGAAACCAATGATTCAAGAGATATAGAAAAAATCATTGAGCTTGATCATAAAGCATTTAGATATCGCTATGATGGACAAGACAAGACAATAACTCGCCTTAAGCCGATGATAGGTTGATTAAAATTAAAGGAGCCTCCACCCATGCCCCCACAAAACTACCAGAAACAGCTTGATACGCTCATATCGCAGCTTGACGGCAGAACGCCGCGGCTGCTACTGCATAGCTGCTGTGCGCCTTGCAGCAGCTACTGCATAGAATATCTCTCGCAGTATTTCTCGATCACGATACTCTACTATAACCCGAACATCTCCCCCGAAGAGGAGTTTGTAAAGCGCGCCGCGGAGCAGCAAAGGCTCGTATCTGAGATGTCGCTCAAAAATCCCGTAAGCGTTGTTGTGGACGACTATGATCCGACCGAGTTCTACTCCGCTGTAAAGGGCTATGAGCATATCCCAGAGGGCGGCGAGCGCTGCTTTATCTGCTACCGCCTGCGGCTTGAACGCGCTGCGAAATATGCGGCAGAGCACGGCTTTGACTACTTCTGCTCTACCCTGTCGATAAGTCCGCTGAAGAACGCCGCAAAGCTCAACGAGATCGGCGTGGAGCTTTCCGAGATCTACAAGACCTCGCACCTGCCGTCCGACTTCAAAAAGCGCGGCGGCTATCTGCGCTCGATAGAGCTTTCAAAGGAGCACGGGCTGTATCGTCAGAACTACTGCGGCTGCGTATTCTCCAAAAAGGAAGCCGAGCAGCGAAATAAAACAGAATAACGGCAAGCGCCCCGTTCCCTTTACGAGAACGGAGCGCATTTTCTTTGCTGCTTTTGAAACTGTAGCCCGCTGCGCAGATCTGCTATCGCCAACATCAACTGTCGGCGCAGCGGAATTGCCCAACGGGCTTCCGTTTGCCCGATAAGCTTCACACTAACCTCTAAGGTCGTTGTGTGCCAAGCTCGATGAAGTTATATTCCCTCGCGATAGCGTCCCATGTGGGCGCTCCCACGACTCCCGTAACGTCCAGCCCGAAAAGCTCCTGAAAACGCCGCACAGCGGCCTCTGTCTGCGCGTCGAATACGCCTGTGACCTGCACCTGTGGGATGTCGCGGTAGTTCGCCCCGATTACTCTTAGGTATGTCTGAAGCTCTCTTACATCGTCATTTGCAAGCCCTGGGGTGAGGTTGTAGCCAGGATAAAGCCCCGCCGCACCCTGCTCATAGCCCTCAGGCAGTCCTGCAAGGATATCATCGTATATCTGCTGGATAAGCTGCCATGTACGGAAATCCACGATACCGTCAGGATTAAGCCCGTAGAACTCCTCAAAAGCGCGCACCTGAGCTTCGGTATCCGAGCCGAAAACTCCGTCAGCCGTAACAGAAGGGATGGAGGGATTGAAGTACGCGATAACGTTGAGATAATACTGCAGCGAGCGCACAGGCTGCCCGTAGTCGCCGACACTCAGCTGCTCGGGGAAGGTCTGCTCCACCTCGGATGGGCGCAGGCCCTCGCTCGTAAGCTCCGCAAGCCCCTTTACAGCAGTGTATATGTACTTTATCTGGTACCATGTTGCCTTGTTTACAACGCCTGTCTGCGGTAGCCCGAAAACACCCTGAAAAACACGCACTGCTTCAGCTGTGCTTTCGCCGTAAAGTCCATTCGCAGGAATTATCTTCGGGATGGCCGGGAAGTTGTTACCGATACGATTCAGCTCCACCTGTATCGTGCGCACCTCGTTACCCGACGATCCGAAGCCGAATGTCGTTCCTGGATACGACGGGAGGAAAGGCGCGACAGGTGCGTTCTGTACGATGTTAATATCATCGCCGTAGTAGTATTGCAGCATCTCATACGGTGTGAAGCCCTGATTTGCAAGCGACACCGTACCCCACTGGGATAAGCCCTCGCAAGTCACTGTAGTACCGTTGCAGAATTGCGTGAACAGCGGCTCAACGCTGCCCTGACGCACAACGTAATCGTTGAATATCTCGTCAACGATACGGCTGATGTTGTCAAAGACCTCTCTGCCGTTCACGAAAGCCTGATCGTACTGGGTGGAGCTTGTGATGTCAAAGTCGTATCCGCGGCTTCTGTACCACTCTGTAAATACGCGGTTGAGGGCAAAGGTTATCTGCGCGTAGATGTTTGCGCGAAGCGCAGCCTCAGGCCATGTGGGGTATATCTCGCTTGAAGCGACATTCTTGATATAGTCAGGGAACGACAGCGTGACATTTCGCGCCGCTGAGTCGGGCGTGCCGAGATGCACTGTTATCGTTTCGGGAATAGTGGGAACTTCGTATCGCGGCATCAGACACCTCCATTGAGAGCAGGCTCGGTGTTATCGATCATCTCAGGCGGCTGACCCAGCGCAGGAACCAGCGCGATACGCTGCACCGACTGCACTCCATCAAAGATGGGGATGCTTCTGATAAGCACCTCATCATAGCCTGCCGCATTCACCTGCACATCGTATGTTGCATACGGAGTTACGGGACTGTCAGGGCTTTCGGAAAGCTCCTTCGGCGGCGCAGGAAGCGAGATTATCGGTGTCAGACCGCTTTCATCGGTAGTAAGTGTATAGAATACATGCCGTTTACCGCCTATCTCACGCGATACGACCAGCCTTGCACCCTTGACAGGGAGCGCGCCTCTTGCTGTGTAAGTGCGAAAACGCGCCGTTCCGCGTCGCTCATTTACATCTGTAAACTCCTGCAGCGATTCATATTCGCGCTCAGGCGGTATCGCAGGCGACATTCCCTGCTGCTTAAGCGGCTGTATATCCTCGGGCGAATTGACAGTTTCGGTCTGCTCCTCAAAATCGCGCCTGCCAAGCTGCTCATCGGGGCTCTCACCGCTCTCGGGCATATCATCAAG
>JAZQEQ010000193.1:0-2065 GCA_045539055.1 Oscillospiraceae bacterium
TCCATATTTTTTCATACCCTTCCCATTACCTTGCGCAAAATCTGTTTTCACGAAACTCCACCTTTGTCGGCATACTTCTCTATACGTTTTGCGATAATTTCATTGATTATTTCTCTCATTTGCTGTTTTGATTCATCGTCCGGTTCATCATCGCCGGAAAAAACTTTGTAGATATCAGGATAATTGCGCGATATAAGCCTGCACGAACACTCAATAGCGTGCTTTCGCAGAAACGACGGTATCTGAGCGATACTGTCCGGGTCGGCAAGCGCTGTTATCCTTTCATCGGCAGTCATTCCGTTCACCTCCTCATTTCAGGAATGCTTTCAGCGATGTCGGTATTGCGTTGTGTAAGTAATCTGTTATCTGTTCGACCGTATATGGGTGCTTGTTCAGGAACCAGTCGGTTATCGAACAGGACATTCCCCATAAGTAGAACTTTATGTCAAAAAGCTGTTCTTCGGCTATTTCTCCGTTATTGCTGATCTTAACATAGTCCGTCAGCAGCTCGACGCTGCGCTGTCTTGTGGCATAGAAAAAAGCGTTCGGACCCGTAGTGTTTGTCAGTGCATTGCTGTAAAAGCCGCGGTCATTTTCAAGTATCATCACCATATCCAGCACAGTATCACGCCAGTTCTCCGCACCGCTGCAAAAGTCCAGATAAATATCCTCCATCTGGTAGTTGTATATCCACGCGATAAGCTCATATTTGTCGTGAAAGTGACGGTAGAAGGTCGCGGGAGCCATTCCGCAGTTGTCGGTTATCTCCCTAACGGTTATCTTATCAACAGGCTTTTTCTGAGCAAGCTCATGGATAGATTCACCCAACAGCTCCTTTGTGGTCTTTCTGCGTATCAATGGTATCACCCTGCTTTCTTACGGCGTAACGGATCCTTGATATCTATTATAATACAAGCTGCCGGATTTTTCAATCTATAATATGTGCAATTCATCTATTAATGAGACATTTTTGCGGAATTCTCTCATTTATAGCAGATCATTCCGTGATAAGTTCTTCTCCGAAACAAGATAAGTCGGCTGTGTACGCTCATTTCTGTGCGAGGCAATGATACCGTTACCTTCGGCGGCACGGGAAAAGACTCCCGCAAACTTTCTGTTATAGACATACAGCCCCGCCATACTGATGTATCTGTGCCATTCGCCGTCTCCCCACGCAAAATCTATGTTAGGCTCGGAATATTGCGGGCAGTAATCCTGACAGATATATCCTGTTTTGTACGCTTCACGGGCGAGCTTTTCCCATTCCATTTCGGGAAACTCCACGCCCGCATAAACTCCCTTCGAAGCATAGGAGTCCTGCGGCTTCAGAATGTACTTGTCTTTGTGAGAAATTACCTCTTCTATATCGATAAATTCCGGTTCAAATGGTATTGTCTTCGGGATATGATCTTCGACAAACGCACACTCGTCAGCGGTGAGAAATCGCTTTGTCCGTTCAAGATGCAGTATGTGAAACAGCCATATAGATAATTGGTTTCCGATAATTCAACTGTTAATACATTTCAGTAATTCAATGTTTTATTTTTCCGCTCATCGCTCCGGTTGCACTCGCTCCTTGCGCTGCATGAGAAACATGGACGGCAGCCTTTGTCTTTTTCTTGTCAACCTCTCGGTTTTTGATTCCTGTGTCCATTGGTTTTGTTTGCTCCTTATCATTTGCACGTGATCGTCTATGCAGTCCGAACATTACCTCATTCATCACCTGTTCAAGCATCTCCTGCCGTCCGGAAGCGGGTATCTCGGGGCGCTTCATCTGTGAAGCGCAGGCAGCAAGCTCTTCGAGAGTTGCAGTCTTGTTTCTGATCTTTTTACCTATATCTGTATCTGTAAAGCTTCTGTAACGCTCTTTTATGAAGCTGTCTATACGTCCGTCCTCAATGAGAGCGGCAGCCTTTATAAGTCCGAGAGCAAATGTATCCATACCTAAAATATAGCCGTGGAACATATCCTCGTAAGTGTTGGACGGACGACGGTTCTTGGAGTCAAAATTGAATCCGCCGGGGATCCCTCCCGCTTTAAGTATCTCATACATTGCAAGTGTCGC
>JAZQEQ010000194.1:0-6709 GCA_045539055.1 Oscillospiraceae bacterium
GAGAGCACTCCGCAGATCGCTATCGATCTTGTATCGACTCTCGGCGCGTGCATGGGCTTCGGACAGGTGGTTATTGCTACTCCCGAACAGCACGACATAAACATCGCCTACACCTCGCAGCTTGCGCACGTTGTATCGAACGCTTATGTAAAGAGCCCCTCGCTGTTCAGAGCGGACGGCTTCTCGGCAGGAAGCTTCCTTGACCTGACAAGAGTTGCAAAGCTGAACGAGGAGATGTGGTCGAGTCTGTTCCTTTGCAACAAAAAGGCGCTGCTTGACGAGCTGAACACGATAATGAGCTCCCTTGCAGAGTACCGCGACGCAATGGAGAACGACGATATCGACACTCTGCGCGACATCCTGAGGATAGGACGCGAGCGCAAGGAAGAAAGCATGAAGTACTACGGACAGGAGCGCTGAAATGACAAAGAAAAAGCCGCACATAAGCTATATAGTATCGCTGTGCGGTATTATGAGCGGACTTGCGATAGTTATGATGTTTTTTCTCAGCATGATACCGTCCTTTGAGTATGTCAGCCCGATCGTTTCGGGTGTGCTGCTGTGGGTGGTTGCTGAGCGGCTTGGTACGAGGTACGGTATATGCAGCTATGCTGTGGTGAGCCTGCTGTGTCTGTTCATTTCGCCGAATTACGAGGCGAACATGATGTTTATATTCATCTTCGGCTACTATCCCATAGTGCGGCAATATCTCATGAAGCTGCCGCATTTCCTGTTGAGATGGCTCGCGAAGCTTGCGCTTTTTGCGGCTGCTGCGATAGCCTGCTACTGGCTGCTTATAAACATATTCAATATGCAGCAGCTTCTGGAGGACATGGGCGAGCTTGGAGAATACGGTCCGTGGATACTGCTTGGCATGGGCGCGGTGGCATTCGTGCTGTATGATGTGTTCCTCGGCATATTCGAGCCGTTCTATAATCAGATGCTGAAGCCCAAGATATCGAGAATGATGAAATAATCGCGACTTTTACGTCTATACTAAAAATAAAAAGGAGAACCCACATGGCTGACAGAATACCTCAGCGCAGCGAGGTCGCTGCTGAGTACAAATGGAAGATAAACGACATCTATGCTACTGACGAGGCATGGGAAAAGGACCTTGAAAAGGCTAAAGAAGCGGCTGAAAGGATACCCCAGTACAGGGGACAGCTCTGCACCTCGGCTGAAAAGCTGCTGGAATATATGCGCTATGACGACGAGCTGACAGTGCTGCTGGAAAACCTTATAAACTACGCTCAGAGAAAGAACGACGAGGACACCCGCGAGGCAAAGTATCAGGACATGGTCAGCCGTATCGAGGTGGTGCTGGTCGCAATTAGCGGCGCGGCTGCATTCGTTACTCCCGAGATACTGTCCATTTCTGACGAAACTCTTGACGGCTTTTACAAGCAGTGCCCCGATATGGAGCTTTACCGCCTGTGTCTGGACAGAGTGCGCATAAAGCGCGAGCATATCCTGTCCGAGGCAGAGGAGAAGATACTTGCGCTGTCGGGCGAGATGATGAGCAGCCCCGACAATATTTTCTCCATGTTCAATGACGCTGACATGAAATTCCCCGATGCCGTTGACAAGGACGGAAATACTCATCAGGTAACTCACGGCAGCTTTATCCCGCTCATGCAGAGCAGCGACAGGGTGCTGAGAAAGTCCGCGTTCGAGTCGCTGTACCATGTTTACGAGGCTTATAAGAACACCTCTGCGGCGATTCTGGCATCCCAGACAAAGTGCCTCAATTTCCGCGCAAAGGCGAGAAAGTACAGCTCCACACTTGAGGCGGCGCTTTCGGGCAACGAGGTGCCTGTTTCGGTTTACAAGCAGCTTATTGAGGCTGTAAACGAAAACCTCCCCTATATGCACCGTTATGTAAGGCTGCGCAAGAAGCTGCTCGGTGTTGAGGAGCTGCACGCTTATGACCTTTACTGTCCCATCGTGTCTGACGTTGATTTTGAGATACCGTTCGAGCAGGCTAAGCAGGAGGTCTATGACTCTCTTGCGCCTATGGGCGAGGACTATCGCAGGATATACACCGAGGGCTGTGAGAATGGCTGGATAGACGCTTTCGAGAACGAGGGCAAGCGCAGCGGCGCGTATTCCGCCGGCGCACGCGTTCATCCGTTCGTTCTGCTCAACCACAAGGACACGCTGAATTGCGAGTTCACCCTTGCGCACGAGATGGGTCATGCTATCCACTCCTATCTCTCCAACAAGACCCAGCCCGTATGCTATGCGGATTATGTCATCTTTGTCGCAGAGGTGGCTTCCACCTGCAACGAGAGCCTGCTGATGCAGCACCTTTTAAAGACCACTACCGACAAAAAGCGCCGCGCTTATCTTATAAACTACTTCCTTGAGCAGTTCCGCACGACTCTTTACAGACAGACGATGTTTGCGGAGTTTGAGCTTAAGATAAACGAAAAGACCGAGAGCGGCGAGAGCCTTACGGCTGACGCACTCTGCGAGCTTTACCGCGAGCTTAATCTGAAATACTACGGCGAGGATATCGTTATCGATCCCGAGCTTGATATGGAGTGGGCGCGCATTCCTCATTTCTACTACAACTATTATGTTTACCAGTACGCAACAGGCTTCTCGGCAGCTATCGCGCTGTCGCAGCGCATCCTTTCCGAGGGAGAGAGCGCTGTAAAGGATTATATCGGCTTCCTCAGCGGAGGCTGCTCAAAGGACCCTATCTCGCTGCTTAAGGGCGCAGGTGTCGATATGAACACCGCAAAGCCCGTAAACGATGCGCTGAAGCTGTTCAACGAGCTTCTCGATGAAATGGAGGTGCTCTGCGAATAATGCAGCGCAGGTTCTCTTTACAGGAGCATATCGGGATAGCAAAGAGCTCGGGATTGTCGGTGTGCGTGCTTGACAGCAGGCTGAAATGCGTCAGCGGCAATGGTATCCTCAACGAGGGCGATGACCTTACAGATATGCTTCACAAGAGAGTGGAGCTTCCTGTCAGGGGCTGCTATACAGGAAGGATAACGGCAGAGGATGCTTTTCATTGCGTGAGGATATATGCTGTTTCGGACGAGAGCGAGCCGTCGTATTATCTCTGCGAGGTGCTGGACAGCACTTCGGCAACAGAGATCGCCATAAATACTGACATCATTGCAGAAGCGTCAGTTGCGCTTTCGGCCATGAGATTTCATGCGTTGCAGGCGGAGCGGCTCTCCGGGCTGCTGTGTGAAAACGCGGACAGCGGACTTCCGGGCGTTGCGGAGGAGCTTCGCGGCAGGCTTGACAGGCTCAATTCTATGATGGATATAATAGCAACGCATCAGGATATGCTAAGCTCACCGAGCGAAAAGGTGCTTTTCGACGTCGGAAAGCTGTGCGACCGTCTTTGCGGCCGCTGCAACACGGCTTTGTCCGCAGTCGGCAGGGGCATCGCACTTCCGCTTTATGACGAAGATCTGTTTGTCTGCGCTGATGGCAGAAGCTCTGTGATAGTGCTGATGAATATTATAAGAACCGCTGTTGCGAGCGATGCGACAGACTGCATGCCGCAGATGGTGGTGTACAGGGATGTGGTATCGGGCAGCGTTGTGATAAAGACGATAAACGCGCCGACGGGACTTGGCGGTGCTGACGGCATGGATGCCCTGCGTATGTCGCTCGTGAAGCGCTATGCGGCGATCGCAGGCGGCACGGTGGAGCTTGTTGAGGGCGACAGGAGCATACTTCTGCTGTCGCTGCCAGCCGCGTCACCTGCCGAGATCGCTTCGTGCAGGCTTGAGGAGAGCATGGACAGCTTGTACGACACAGAGATAAGACGCAGCGTTGCGGATATATTGTCGTGCTTTGAAATGACAGCAAATGTTCAGTAGGCTGTCACATCATTTTCATAATCAAACGGTACAATTAGTTGCAGATCAGAACATTCCGCTCCCCTGAGAATAATACTTCGGGGAGCGGTTTTTACAGGGGGCGATATCTATGTACAAGATCCTTATAGTAGATGACGAGGAGCATATCCGCGAGGTGCTGAAGGAATACGCGGAGTTTGAGGGACATGAGGTCTCCGAGGCGTGCGACGGTATGCAGGCAGTGGAGATGGCGAAGAACACCGACTATGACATTATCGTCATGGACGTTATGATGCCGAAGCTTGACGGCTTTTCCGCCTGCAAGGAGATACGCAAGATAAAGAGCACGCCCGTGCTGATGCTGTCCGCACGCGGCGAGGAGTATGACAAGCTTTTCGGGTTTGAGATAGGCGTGGATGACTATGTTGTGAAGCCGTTCTCTCCCAAGGAGGTCATGGCGCGCATCAATGCTATCATAAAGCGCAGTTCAAACAGCGCGGCATCCGCTGAAGCTGCCGAAACAGTGCGTTTCGAGGGGCTTGAGATAAACTTTACCTCGCGCGATGTCTACATCGACGGCGAAAAGGCGAGCCTTACTCCCAAGGAATACGACCTGCTGTTCTATATCGTGCGCAATAAGAATATAGCCCTCACGCGTAACCGCCTGCTTGAGGAGGTCTGGGGTTATGATTTCTTCGGCGATGACCGCACGATAGACACGCATATCAAGATGCTGAGAAACAATCTCGGCCCTTACCGCAAGTTCATCGTGACGCTGCGCGGAATGGGCTATAAGTTCGAGGTGTGATATGAAAAGCTTCCTCAGAAGCATTACATTTCAGGTGTGGCTGAGGTTTGAGATAGTGGTGGCGGGGATGCTGTTGCTGACTTATTTCTTCCTTGTTGCCATGTTCTCGGTGTTTTACGAGTGGATAAAGACGGACGAGATAAACAGCTCGCTCAACACCGTAAAGCAAAGCTGGAACAGCTCGGATATTAAGACCGCCGCAACCATTGAGATGGAGGCGCTTGAGAACAAGATGTATGTCGAGGTGTATTTCCCTGACGAGCATTTCAGCATCCCGTTCAACAATATCGGCGGCTCGTTTACCTTTGCGCACTTTGCAAAGGACGAATACTGCCGCGAGGTAGACGCTTCTGACAGCGGCGTGATACACCGCCGTTTCCGCGACGAGCGAGAGAAGAACACCGTCATAATGCTGTGCAGTTATCTCGGAAACGACAAGGCTGACCCTGACGCGTATATCTTCATGAGCGCCTACATCCAGCCGCTCGGCACGACGATAGAGATATTCAGGCGTATGTTCGTTATAGTATCAGTGATAACGGTCGTGTTTACCTGTCTTATATCGATAATGTTTGCGGTGAAGATAGCCGACCCTATCGTCCGCATGAACAAGGCGGCAAAATCATTGCCGCAGGGCAGGTATGACAACGCTGTCAGCGAAAACGACTTTGCGGAGCTTAAACAGCTTTCCGCAACGCTTACCGAGGCTTCCCACGAGATAGCAAAGACGGACGGGCTTCGCAGGGAGCTTGTGTCTAACATCTCTCACGACCTGCGCACGCCGCTCACCATGATAAAAGCGTACGCGGAGATGATACGCGACCTGTCGGGCGACAATCCCGAAAAGCGCAGCCGCCATGTTGGAGTCATCATTGATGAAACGGACAGGCTTACATCGCTTGTAAACGACATCCTCGACCTTTCAAAGCTTGAGGCGGGCGTTTCTGAAATGGCTGTGGAGCGTTTCAATTTCGGGGAGCGTCTGAGCGGGGTCGTGGCGCGTTTTGACATCATGCGCGAGAAAGAGGGCGTTGACGTGCAGCTTCACGGCGGCGCGAACATCCTTATAGACGCAGACCCGATAAAGATTGAGCAGGTGGTGTACAATCTCATCAACAACGCTGTCACCTATGTTGGCGATGACAATATCGTGGAAGTCCGCCTGTACAGAACGGTGAACAAGACCGTGCGCTTTGAGGTTACCGACCACGGCGACGGCATCTCGCCCGAAAACCTGCCGCTCGTATGGGACAGATACTATCGCGCGAATGACCCGGGCGCAACGCACAAGCGCGCCAAAATGGGCAGCGGCATCGGACTTTCCATCGTAAAGAATATACTGGAGCTTCACGGCTTCAATTACGGCGTAAACAGCGTCGTAGGGCAGGGAAGTACGTTCTGGTTTGAGGCACCCGATCCCTTGGCTGAATAAACAAACACCGCTTTCAGAGAGCCTGAAAGCGGTGTTTTTGCTTTATTTTATAACCGCGCCGCCCCATTCGACAACGGTGAAGCCGTTTCTGTCGGGAGCTGCTTCGAGCGTCTGCGGAGCGATATCCGCATACTCGTCACTGGGCGTATAGGTCATGAATACGCGGATGACAGTATCGGGCAGCGGGTCTATATCAAGCACCGCGTTGTCGGTGTAGTCCGTGCCGCGGAAAGTGATGATATTGTATGCGTTCTTTTCCATGTGCGGCAGCCAGAACTCGCAGAATTCGGCCTTTTCGCTCTCGGACAGACCGAGGAAAGACAGCTTTTCGGACAGGAACTCTGCGGTATCCTCGCCCTTTACACAGAAGCCCTCGGTGATATCGTACTCAAAATCGCGCTCGCCCTCCCAGAAAAGGTAGGGGTAAACACTGCCGTCTGCTGTTGTGAGAGTACCGTCAGGCTCTGCTGAAGTCGGATCGTAGCCATGTCGTTCTGTGAGCCAAGGAGTTGTTATCAGGTCTTGTCTTCCTAAGACCGCTTTGGCCTCCGACTTACTCAAAATCGCGCTCGCCCTCCCAGAAAAGGTAGGGGTAAACACTGCCGTCTGCTGTTGTGAGAGTACCGTCAGGCTCTGCTG
>JAZQEQ010000195.1:0-4708 GCA_045539055.1 Oscillospiraceae bacterium
GCTTTCGGGCGGTCAGAAGCAGCTTGTTGCACTGGCTTCTGCGGCGGCGCTGCATCCGAAGCTGCTGCTGCTTGACGAGCCTACCTCGCAGCTTGACCCGATAGCCGCGCAGAGCTTTATTGATACGATATCGCGATTTAACCGTGATTTCGGAGTGACTGTTGTTATAGCGGAGCACAGGCTTGAGGAGCTGCTGTGCGTTTCCGACCGCGTGATCGTTATGGATAACGGCGGAATTATCGCGGATTGCGCGCCGCGTGATATATGCAAAGCACTTCCAGAGAGCCACCCTATGATGTCTGCCATGCCTGTTTCAATGCGGCTTTATGTTTCGGCAGGCGGCAGGGAGGACGCTCCGCTGTCGGTGCGCGAGGGCAGATGCAACGCTCTTTGCAGGAGCGTGCTTGATTCCATGACAGCCGAAGCCACAGCAGAAAGGCAGCAGGGCGAGGTGCTTATCACTGCAAAAAAACTGTGGGTGAGCTTTGACAGAAATTCGCCCGATGTGCTGAAAAGGGCTGATATCGAGGTGAGAAGCGGAAGCGTTACCGCGATACTTGGCGGCAACGGCAGCGGCAAGACAACGCTGCTGAAGTGCCTTGCAGGTATCGTGAAGCCGCTAGGCGGCAGCATAAAGCGCAGAAAGAGTCTGAAATGCGCATATCTTCCGCAGGACCCCTGTGAGATATTTACCGAGGACAGCGTTTCGGAGGAGCTTAAAACGGTATCGGATGACTATGCCGATATTGCGGAGAGCTTCGGGCTGACGGGGCTGCTGAGCCATCATCCGTATGATATCTCGGGCGGTGAGCAGCAAAGGCTCGCGATAGCAAAGCTGATGCTGAAAAAGCCCGATGTGCTGCTGCTTGACGAGCCGACAAAGGGCATGGACGCACTAAGCCGAAAAACGCTTTGCGGTCTGCTCCGTGAGCTTTGTGACGGCGGAGTTTCGGTCGTGCTCGTCACCCATGACACGGAGCTTGCGGCAATGTGCGCAGACAGATGCGCGCTGCTGTTTGACGGCGAGCTTTCGGGCGAGGACGAGCCTGTCCGCTTCTTCTCCGAAAACTACTTTTATACAACACCGCTGCGCAGGCTTTCGCGCGGCATAAGTGACGGCATCGTGACACTTGAAAGGAGCGGCTATGGTAAGACCGATATGTAAGGATAATTTCCTGCTCTCGATGAAGAGCACACCGCCGACAGCGGAGGACCTCGGCATTGCGCAGGACCTGCTTGATACGCTTGCGGCGCACTCGCACGAGTGTGTAGGAATGGCGGCAAACATGATAGGCGAGCTGAAGCGCATCATCGTATTTCAGGACGGTGCGCGGCTGACGGTAATGCTCGACCCTGTGATAAAGTGGAGCTCGCCCAAGACCTACGACACGGAGGAGGGCTGCCTGTCGCATACGGGAACAAAGCCTGTAACGCGCCACGACAGCATCGAGGTGGAGTTTCTTGATATGCGCTTCAGAAAGCAGAAGAAGCGTTACAGCGGCTTTGCCGCGCAGATCATCCAGCACGAGTGCGACCACCTTGACGGAGTGCTGATCTGATTTTGTGCAAAGTGTCGAAAAACGCCGCTTTGAAATCTATGTGAAGACGTTTTGGTTCCTATTGATTTTTTCCATAAACTGTGGTACAATATTGGCAGAAAAACTACATGGAGGTATTTATTATGACAAAGAAGTTTGTTGTTATTGCAGGTATCATTGCTATCGCTGCTCTTGCAGCAGGTGTTGTTGCGTGGCTTCTGACAAGAAATCAGGCAATTGCTGAGTGCCTTGAGGACGATTTTGACGCTATCGAGGACGAGGATATCTACTGCTTTTAATTAAAAAAACTCGCTCCGGGGCACTGCTTCGGAGCGAATTTATGCATGGGAGTTACTTATGGCAAAGGAAAAGGAAGTTAAGACAAATGCGATGCGCATCCTTGATAAGCTGAAGATCGCATACAAGGTAAACTTTTACGAGTGTGATGAGTTTATTGACGGAATGCATATTGCTGACAAGCTCGGTCAGAGCTACGACAGCAGCTTCAAGACACTTGTGACAGTGGGGAAGAGCAAGCAATACTATGTTTTCGCACTGCCTGTTGATAAGGAGCTTGATATGAAAAAGGCGGCTAAGGTAGTTGGCGAGAAGTCGCTTGAAATGGTCGCTGTAAAGGATATCAACGCAGTGACAGGATATATTCGCGGCGGTTGTACTCCGATAGGAATGAAGAAGCTGTACAAGACCGTTATTCATACTACGGCTCAGGATTTTGATGAGATCATAGTCAGTGGCGGCAAGCTTGGCACACAGCTCCAGCTGAAGCCGCATGATCTTGCAAAAGCCTGCAGTGCGGTGTTTGAGGATATTATCATGGAATAAAAAAACGACCCGTTTTCAGGGGAACTGTCCAACAGAAAAAACATTCTATTCTGAAAAGCTGCGTTAACCCGCAGCTTTTCTCTTTGCCCTTGTAACAGTAGCCGAACTCACCGCCACATAAAACCTATAATAAATATCAATCTGCTGTGTGCGTTTTCCGCTTGACTTGTCGGGAGCGTGTACCACTATCCTTTCAATCAGTTCGTGCATAATTTCGGGAGTGAGCTCCGTAATCTCGGTGTATTTCTTCACCGCCTTGATAAACTGCTGTGTATCAGCCGTTCTCTGCTCGGTCTCCTGAATTGCTGTATTGAGCTCTTCGGATAGCTTTTTCAGATTTCTTTGCTCCGTTTCATAATTAGCAGACATCATTTCAAAACGTTCGTCCGAAATCTTCCCCGAAACATTATCTTCGTACAATTTCATAAACAGCCTATCAAGTTCCGCAATACGTTTATCGGTTTGTGCGAGCTTTTTCTTTGCGGCTTTTAACTCAGTGCAGACTTTTTGTGTGGAGTGCTCCGCTGCAATCTTCAGAAATTCGTCCTCATTTTCTCGGACTATTCCGCAGATCTTATTAAGCTCTGACAACAGAATTTCAGTCAACACCGAAGTTCTAATATAATGCACGGTGCAAGCTGATACATCAAAGGCGTATGTACTGCATTTCAAATGCTCGTAATCATCGCCCATCGTCCTCGCTCTTGCAAGATACAGCAGCTTTCCGCAGTCGGCACAATACACCATTCCCGAAAACGGGCTTATCTCTTCGTGTCTTGTAAGCTTCTTTCGCTTGTTAGCACGAATTCCTTGAACTAGGTCAAAATCCTCTTGTGAAACAATAGCCTCATGAGTGTTGCGGAAGATCTGCCATTCCTCAACAGGATTTTCAATCTTCTTTTTGCTCTTGTAGCTTTTCTTCCGAGTTTTGAAGTTTACCGTATGCCCCGCATATTCAGCCCTTGACAGTATCTTCTTTACTGTTTCACAACTCCATTTTTGTGAGTTCCTAGCAGGCAAACCCGCACATTTTCCTGATGTGGTCAGCTTGTAGCTCTGCGGCGAAACAACACTTTCGTTTGTGAGTTTCCTCGCAATCTGAGCTGGGCCTAAACCCTCAATGCAAAACTGAAATATTCTGCGGACAACGGGTGCGGTGTTTTCGTCTATCTCCCATACATTTTAATCTGCCTCAGATTTCTTGTAACCGTATGGAGGATTAGTAGCAAGCGGCTTTCCCGATTGACCTTTTGACTTGAATACCGCCTTGATCTTTTTGCTTGTATCTCTTGCATACCAATCGTTAAAGACATTCTTGAACACCATCATTTCATTTTCACTGCGAAGTGTGTCAACTCCATCATTAACTGCGATATAGCGGACAGCATAATCGGGAAGTATGATCTCGATATACTGTCCTGTCATAAGATAATCTCTACCAAAACGAGAAAGATCTTTTGTGATAATAACGCCTACTTTTCCCGCCTTAACATCGTCTATCATACGAATAAAATCAGGACGATTGAAATTAGTTCCGCTGAAACCGTCATCGACATAAAATTGAATATTCCGAAAACCGTTGTCTTCCGCATACTTCTGAAGCATTGCTTTCTGATTTGTGATACTGTTGCTTTCTCCTTGCAGATCATCGTCATTACTTAATCTGCAATATAACGCTGTGATTAAATCTAACATATTAACCTCTCTTTCTGATCTCACAGCGGAATATGACATCCATATTGTAGCGCAAATTCCGCTGTCCGTCTAGCCCTTTTTTGATACATTTACACTTCTTTCTTTAATAATCTTGCGATAAGCTCTGACAGGCTCTCGCCGCCATTGAATGTAGTAACCACTATGTAAATAGTTGAGCCGATCTTGTACTCAGTTACATTGTTCATAATATCTCCCCCTTCTTGCGTTTGAAGAGATATAATTTGAAATCCTGTCCGAAAAGGCAACCTCCTTGAAAATTTTCAAAACACTTAAAATTTTGATGAAGATCTGAAATAATAAAAATTTTTTCTGTAATAAAGGTGAGAAAATCAAAATGTCCATATTTGATCGTTTTTAATGATTTTTTTGCTTTTTTTCTTCTGAAAAAGCACTTTTTTGGCTTAAAACGGTTAAAAAAAATATGGACAAAATTTCGGGGTGAAATTATGTCCATATTTTTTGTCCACTCTGTTTAAAAATCTTTTTATAAAAGTAGATTTTCTTTTACATAATATTTCCGTTGTTTTATAAAAAATCTGCGTTATTTTGATGAAATTGTTTTCAAAAATATTTAAGTTGATTTATAAAAAATTCTTGTTGCTTTATAAAAT
>JAZQEQ010000196.1:0-8555 GCA_045539055.1 Oscillospiraceae bacterium
GTTCTCATCGAGATCTACGGTGAGGGTGTACTTATCCTTGGCGAGAGCGGCGTTGGTAAGTCCGAGACCGCTATCGAGCTTGTAAAGCGTGGTCACAGACTTATTGCGGACGATGCGGTGGAGATCAAGAAAGCCTCCAACATCACACTTGTCGGAAGCTCGCCCGATAATATCCGTCATTTTCTGGAGCTGCGCGGCATAGGTATTATAAATGCAAGACAGCTGTTCGGTGTGGGCGCAGTTAAGCTCACCGAGAAGATCGACATGGTCGTTGAGATGGAGCTTTGGAATCCCGAAAAGACCTACGACAGAATGGGTGTTGACACTCACTTCATGACCATCCTCGGCGTTAAGGTGCCGCTGCTCACTATCCCCGTAAAGCCTGGACGTAACCTTGCCGTTATCCTTGAGGTGGCTGCGATGAACAACCGTCAGAAGAAGATGGGCTACAATGCGGCTAAGGACCTGCTCAAGCAGCTTGGCATCGACTCCGATGAAGAAGACATCATGTCAGATCTTAATCTGTGATAAAAGCGGACACGGCAAGCCGTGTCCCTACGCAAATTGATATTGCATCTCATTTGAAAGGAAATTGAAACCAATGTACAACATAGGAATTGACCTCGGCGGCACTAACATAAAGGTCGGCGTGGTAGACGAAAATTATAATATCGTGGCAAAGGCTACGGCAAAAACAAATCTTCCCCGTCCCGCTGAGGAGATCGCTGACGCTATCGTGGAAACTGTATGGGCGGCTCTCGGCGAGGCTAAGGTAACTATCGGCGAGGTAAACAGCATCGGTATCGGCACTCCCGGCGTTGCAAACCGCAACAGCGGCATCGTGCTGTACAGCTGCAACCTCGGCTTCAATAACACTGATCTGCGCGCACTCATCCAGAAGAAGCTCAACAAGGATATCTACGTTGAGAATGACGCTAACGCTGCTGCATTCGGCGAGGTGCTCAACGGCGCAGGCAAGGGCTACAAGGATGTTGTTGTGGTAACGCTCGGCACAGGTGTCGGCGGCGGTATCATCATCGACGGCAAGATCTACACAGGCTTCAACTTCTGCGGCGCGGAGCTGGGTCACAGCGTTATCCAGTACGGCGGCAGACAGTGCGGCTGTGGCAGAAAGGGCTGCTTTGAGGCTTATTCCTCCGCTACTGCGCTCATCAACATGACAAAGGAAGCCATGGAAGAAAACAAAGACAGCAAGATGTGGGAGATCGCAGGCTCTATTGACGCGGTTGACGGCAAGACCGCTTTCGACGGCTGGAGAGCAGGCGACAAGGCTGCAAGCGATGTTGTTGATATGTACATCAACTATCTCGGCTGCGGACTTACAAACATCGTAAATACATTCCAGCCCGAGGTGCTGCTCATCGGCGGCGGTATCTGCAAGGAGGGCGAGAACCTCACAAAGCCGCTGGGCGAGTTCATTGCGCGTGAGAGCTACTGCATCGACCCCGACCGCTCCACAAAGCTGGATATCGCAAAGCTCGGCAACGACGCAGGCATCATCGGTGCGGCGTTCCTGTATACGCTTGCGGATTGATCATTGTAATGCAGAGGACACGGCAAGCCGTGTCCCTACATTTTTATTATGTTATTGGAGGACAACGTCTTGAATTACGCTTCTCTTGAAAAGCTCTGCCGTGACCTCGGCGCAAAATACAGTCTTGACGAGCCGCTCGCCCCTCATACCTCTATGAAGATAGGCGGTGTGTGCGATATCCTTGTGCAGCCTGACAGCGAGCAGGCGCTCGTCGATATTGTAAGGCTGTGCAAGGCGCAGGATATCCCGTATTTCGTGCTGGGTAAGGGCAGTAATGTCCTGGTCAGCGGAAACGGCTACCGCGGCTGTATCATACTGCTTTCAAAGGAGTTTTCCGAGGTAGAGGTAAACGGCTGTCAGATAACGGCTGCTGCAGGTGCAAGTCTTAAATCCGTCTGTATAGCGGCACTTGAAAACGCTCTTTCGGGGCTTGAGTTTGCTTACGGCATCCCCGGCTCTGTCGGCGGCGCGCTGTTTATGAATGCAGGCGCTTACGGCGGCGAGATGAAGGATGTAGTCACAAGCTGCCGCTACATCGATGAAAACGGCGATATCCGAGAGGTGGACGCGGCTGATATGCAGCTTTCCTATCGCCACAGCTTCTTTTCGGGCAAAAAGTGCGTTATCGTCAGCGTGACGATGGAGCTGAAGCAGGGCGATAAGTCTGAGATAAAGGCGAAGATGGACGACCTTATGGGTCGCCGCAAGGATAAGCAGCCACTTGAATTCCCGAGCTGCGGAAGCACTTTCAAGCGTCCCGAGGGCTATTTTGCGGCGGCACTTATTGAGGAATGCGGGCTTAAGGGATGCACGATAGGCGGTGCGCAGGTGAGCGAGAAGCACAGCGGCTTTGTGATAAACCGCGGCGGCGCAAGCTTTGAGGATATCATGGCGCTGGTAGCGCATATCAAAAAGACGGTAAAAGAGCAGAAAGGCGTAGACCTTGAATGCGAGATGCTTATATTGGAGTAAGGTATGGAATTTGTAATTGTAACGGGACTTTCGGGCTCGGGTAAATCCTCGGCTGTAAAGGTGCTTGAGGACATCGGATATTTCTGCATCGACAATATGCCGCCGCAGCTCATCCCTGATTTTGCTGCAATATGCAACGAAAACAACGAGATACAGAAGGTGGCTATCGTTACCGATATCCGCGGCGGAGCGATGTTCTTCAAGCTTGAGGAGAGCATAACAAAGCTGCATTTCCGCGGCATCGACGTAAAGGTGCTGTTTCTTGAGGCCTCGCGCGAGGTGCTGATGAAGCGCTACAAGGAAACGCGCCGCAAGCATCCTCTTGACGAGGCGGCAGGCGGCGACCTCGGCAAGGCGGTGGACGTTGAAAAGGAGCTTCTCGGCAACATCCGCGAGAATGCCGAGTACATAGTTGACAGCTCGCTTCTGAGCACAGGTCAGCTTAAGGAGCAGATAGCAGGTCTTTTCCTTGAAAAGGCTTCGGATGCGATGATGGTGAGCTGTATGAGCTTCGGCTTCAAGTACGGCGCACCCGGCGAGGCGGACCTTGTATTTGACGTGCGCTGTCTGCCCAATCCGTTCTATATTCCTGAGCTTAAAGAGAAAACAGGACTTGATCAGGAAGTGCGCGACTATGTTATGAGCTTCCCGCAGTCGGTGGAGCTTCAGGACAGGCTGTTCGGGCTGATAGATTTCCTTATCCCCCACTATGTAACAGAGGGCAAGAGCCGACTTGTAATAGCGTTTGGCTGCACGGGCGGAAAGCATCGCAGTGTTACCTTTGCGGAGCTTACTGCGGCACATCTGAAAAAGCGCGATCTGAAGGTGCGTATACTGCACCGTGACGCGGCTAAGAAATGAGGACAGGATGTCATTCTCATCTGAAATAAAAAAGGGTCTTTGCGAGATAAAGGATATGCCGCTCGGCGAGATGAGAGCCATGCTCTACGGTATATTCTTTTCGTCGCGTATTGCAGACGGAATGCCGCTTCTCCAGACAGAGAAGATGTATCTGCTGAATGCGGCGAGAGTGCTCTGCGATGAGGTGTTCCCCGAGGTGCGCCATGAAACGGTACGCCTTGTGAAGAACGGCGGCTCGCTGTATACGTTCAGGATAACGGACGGCTACGAGCGCATAGCGGAGCAGTTCGGCGATTATCGCGGTGTAAATTCCGCGGTGGTATCGGGCAACGACAACGAGAGCGGCGCGTTTTTGCGTGGAGTTTTTGCGGCGTGCGGCTCGGTAACCGACCCGAATAAGGAGTATCATCTTGAGCTTGTCCACCATGACGCGGACAGGGCGAGAGCATTGCACAGCTTTATAAACGAGCACGGCATGGCGATAAAGACGACCGTCCGCACACGCAGGGCAAGAGTTGTAGACGAGAACGGTGAGCTTCGCGCGGCTGACAGCCTTGTGCTGTACGCGAAGGAGAGCGAGCTTATAGAGGACTTCCTCACCTACATC
Source organism: Oscillospiraceae bacterium (assembly GCA_045539055.1). Lineage (GTDB taxonomy): Bacteria > Bacillota > Clostridia > Oscillospirales > Ruminococcaceae > CAG-115. The sequence goes on from JAZQEQ010000196.1 coordinate 3,996, forward strand.
GGCGCGGCGGCGCATTCGATGGAGATAATGCAGGTGAAGATAATGAAGGATTTCAGAAACCGAGTCAACCGCTCGGTGAACTGCGAGAGCGCAAATCTCGACAAGACGGTCGCCGCTGCAGGCAAGAGTATAGAGGATATCGAGTATATCTATGCAGCAAAAGGCGCGGGATGGCTTCCCGAAGAGCTTCGGGAGACCGCGGAGCTTCGCACGGAAAACCCCGAGATGCCGCTGTCCGAGCTTTGCCAGCAGTTTAAGAAGCCTATAAGCAGGAGCGGACTTAATCACAGGCTCAAAAAGCTGTCGAAGATAGCGGAGGAGCTTAGAAAAACGGAGATGTGAAAACGGCTGCGCAGTTTGCGCAGCCGTTTTTGTTATCCGTTTATTGCTTGGTAGAGGTCATCGATATTTTCGTAGGTGTATGTTTCGCCTTTGTATGTGATACTTGTGAGGTTTCGGCACCGATTGAAAGCATTCTTGCCAATAGAAGTTACACTATCTGGGATTGATATTTCGGTGAGGCTGTTACAACCAAAAAAAGCATTCTCGCCGATGGAAGTAACGCTGTCAGGAATGCTTACGCCTGTGAGATGCTCGCCGTGTTTTTGGAAGGCACTCTTGCCGATGGAGATCACTCCGTCGGGGATTTCGACAGTGCCGCCTCCTATTTTTACTGCACATTCAATAAGCACGCCGTCTTTGACTGTAAATCCGCTTTCGCTTATAGTCATATTAAGCAGATCCTGCGGCTTGTCTTCCACGGTGGGAGGTGCGATGTTTTCTGCTTCAGTAGTTTCCGACTCGGATTCGATTTCATTGTTAATGAGGATTATAGTTTTTACAAGGTCTTCACTTTTGCCCACTGTTTCATACACGGCGTGTTCGATTGCAAGTGTGTATGCGGCGGTCTTATACACATAATATGTGTTTTCGCTGTCTTTAAGTTCAACACCCTCTCCTATTAACTCTAAAAGTTTCTCGTATTCCATACCGACGCGGAGCTTTTCTTTGTTGCCTTGCCGTTCAACCATAAAATCAACTTCGATGTTGGGGGTCATTCTATCTGCGCCGACAAGTGCCTCGTTAAGCACACAGGCAATAGCCGTTATATTTATATTATAACTTTCAACTGTTTCGATCGCGGATACATCTTCAGCAGGAATTACTTTGCCGCCGTTTCTAAGCTCAAGATAGAATGCTGCGGCTCCTTTGTCTGTACCGTCAATAGTGTGACCTGCGCCCACGAATTTGAATCCGTTCTCATGTTCTGCGTTCGGGGCGATCTCAATATTTAAAGACTCGTCAACGAATACCACTTTTTTTCTATGAAAAGCATCGACACAGAATTGACCGTAAAGCATGTTGTTGAGAGGAAATCCTACGGTATCTCTGTCCTCTCCTTCCCATAGGGTAAATCTGATCTCTCCCAAATCAAAGTCCCCTTTGTTTTCAGTATCCGTATGTCCAAGGTCGTTTTCCTGCGTATGAACAGCCGTATTTGTTTCGCTCTGGGAACAGCCTGGAATACTCAGTAATATTGCAAAAGCGAAAAAGGCTGATATGATTTTTTTCATATTGTTTCCTCTCATTCATAAAATTCGGTAAACTCAATACCTTAAATATTATACTTTAAATAAAATTCAAAGGTCAACATGAAAATTATCCAAGAAAAACCGCTTGAATATTTATATAATATTATATATTGCACAAAGGTTTTCAGTGGCGAGGATATCATGTCACGTGTGCGGCGGTATTTTCCTTTTCCTTTTTGCATATTCCACAAATTTTTTCACCGATGGAGTTGAAATAATAATATTTGACGAAATTCTGAATTTTCTTTTCGGAAAACTTGCATTTTCGCTGTAAATGGGATATACTAAAATAAATCGGTTTACAGGAGGTAAACATCATGTACAGAATAGTAAGAAAGGAAGTTCTCAACCCCTACGTTACCCTGATGGACGTGGAGGCTCCGCTGGTCGCAAGGAAGGCAGAGCCGGGTCAGTTCATCATTCTGCGCGTTGACGATGAGGGCGAGCGTATTCCGCTCACCGTTGCGGATTTTGACAGGGAAAAGGGAACTGTTACGATAATATTCCAGATAGCAGGCGCTACCACCGAGAAGCTGAACCACCTCAATGAGGGCGATTCTATCCACGATTTCGTAGGACCGCTCGGCACTCCCACTCATACCGAGGGGCTGAAAAAGGTCGCTGTTGTCGGCGGCGGCGTCGGCTGTGCTATCGCGTATCCTGTTGCAAAGAAGCTGCACAGCCTCGGAACAGAGGTGCACAGCATCGTGGGCTTCAGAAACAAGGATCTTGTGATACTTGAAAAGGAATTTGCGGCTGTCAGCGATGTTATGAAGATAATGACCGACGACGGCAGCGCAGGCGAAAAGGGACTTGTCACGACCGCGCTGAAGCAGCTTATCGAGGACGGCAACCAGTACGACGAGGTAGTTGCGATCGGTCCGCTGGTTATGATGAAGTTCGTTTCGCAGCTTACAAAGGAATACGGCATAAAGACTGTTGTTTCGATGAACCCCATTATGATAGACGGCACGGGTATGTGCGGCGGCTGCCGCCTTACTGTCGGCGGTGAAACTAAGTTTGCGTGTGTTGACGGACCCGAGTTTGACGGTCATTTAGTAGACTTTGACGAGGCTATCGAGCGCGCGGCGATGTACAAGGATTTTGAGACCCACAAGCGCGATATGACCTGCAATCTCTTTAAAAAGGAGGCAGAATAATGCCTAATATGAGCCAGAAAAAGAACGAGATGCCCGTTCAGGACCCCAAGGTCCGCAGCGGCAATTTCGACGAGGTGGCGCTCGGATATACAGAGGAGCAGGCGCTTGATGAGGCAGACCGCTGCCTTAACTGCAAGAACAAGCCCTGTGTCGGCGGCTGCCCCGTTGCGATAGATATCCCAGCGTTTATCATGAAGATACGCGAAAAGGACTACGAGGGCGCTTATCAGATAATTTCCAGAAGCAGTTCGCTTCCTGCTGTCTGCGGCAGAGTATGTCCGCAGGAAACGCAGTGCGAGAGCAAGTGCGTGCGCGGCAGAAAGGGCGAGCCTGTTGCTATCGGCAGACTGGAGCGCTTTGTTGCGGACTGGCACAACAGACATGCTCTCGGAGATATGGAAAAGCCCGAGCCCAACGGTCACAAGTGCGCGATAATCGGCGCAGGTCCGAGCGGACTTGCCTGTGCAGGCGACCTTGCGAGAATGGGCTATGACGTTACTGTTTTCGAGGCTCTGCACCTTGCAGGCGGAGTTCTTGTTTACGGCATCCCTGAATTCAGACTTCCCAAGGCTATCGTTGAAAAGGAGATAGAAAATCTTAAGGCGCTCGGTGTAAAGCTTGAAACGAACGTTGTTATCGGACGCACTATAGAGGTAGACGAGCTTTTCGAGCAGGGTTACGAGGCGATATTCATCGGCTCAGGCGCAGGTCTGCCGAGGTTTATGAACATCCCGGGCGAGAATCTGAAGGGCGTATACAGCGCGAACGAGTTCCTGACCAGAGTCAATCTCATGAAAGCTTATAAGGACGGCGCGGATACTCCCATAAAGAACAGCAGGAGCGTTGCGGTGGTCGGCGGCGGAAACGTTGCGATGGACGCGGCGCGCTGTGCAAAGCGACTCGGCGCTGAGGATGTGTACATCGTGTATCGTCGCGGCGAGGAGGAGATGCCTGCTAGAAACGAGGAGATACACCATGCCAAGGAGGAGGGCATCATCTTCAAGACCCTCACAAATCCCGTGGAGATACTCGGCGACGAGCATAAGTTCGTAAACGGAATGAAGTGCGTTGAGATGCAGCTTGGCGAGCCTGATGAGAGCGGCAGAAGAAAGCCTGAAACAAAGCCTGACAGCGAGCATATCCTCGATGTTGACTGCGTTATCATGGCGATAGGCACAAGCCCCAATCCGCTTATCAGAAACACTACCGAGGGACTTCAGACCAACAAGCACGGCTGCTTTATCGCAGACGAGCACGGACTTACCTCGCGTGAGGGCGTTTATGCAGGCGGCGACGCTGTTACAGGCGCGGCGACCGTTATCCTTGCGATGGGTGCAGGAAAGACTGCGGCAAAGGCTATGGACGAATATATCAGATCAAAATAAGATAAGGGCGGAATGATTTCCGCCCGTTGTCTTTGAAAAGGTGCAAAATGGAGATAAAAAAGTGTACAGCTGCGGATGTAACGCAGCTTCAGGACATCTGCCGCAGGACGTTTGTCGAAACGTTCGCAGCACAGAATACGAAAGAGGACATGGAGCGATTCCTCGGTGAGTCGTTTTCCGTGGAACGGCTGACGGAGGAGCTTTCCGCCCCCGACAGCCTTACATATATCGCGTATGAGAAAGGCGAGCCTGTCGGCTACCTCAAGTTGAATATCGGCGCGGCGCAGACCGAAAAGGGTTTTGATGGCTCGCTGGAAGTGCAGAGGATATACCTTATCAAGGAGGTCAAGGGCAGGGGATTTGGCACGGATCTTATCCGCTTCGCGGAAGATAAGGCGATGGGGCTTTCGCTGCGGTATATCT
>JAZQEQ010000197.1:0-20036 GCA_045539055.1 Oscillospiraceae bacterium
GGTCATGTGCTGAGAAAATCGGGGCTTTCGCCTGAGAACATCGACCTTATCTTTGCAGGCGACCTGCTCAATCAGTGTGTGGGCTCATCCTATGGGTTAAAGGACTATTTTATGCCGTTTCTGGGAGTCTACGGAGCCTGCTCCACCTTTGCGGAGACCATGCTCCTTGCAGGCGCGATGGTCAATGCAGGCTATGCCGAGAACGCGATCGCCGTTACTTCTTCGCATTTCAGCTCTGCGGAGCGGCAGTTCAGATTTCCGCTGAACTATGGCGGAGTGCGACCTCCCACAGCGCAGTGGACGGCTACCGCTTCGGGTGCGGTGCTTGTAAGCAACACAGGCAAAGCGCCGTTTATCCGCGCAGCTACAGTCGGAAAGATAGAGGACATGGGCATTACCGATGTGAATAACATGGGCGCGGCAATGGCGGGCGCAGCTTACGATACGCTCTCGCGCCATTTCACGCACATGGGAAGCCACCCTCAGGACTACGATCTTATCATCACAGGCGACCTCGGGCTCGTAGGCAGCGAGCTTCTGCACGACCTTTTCAAGCGCGACGGCATCGATATTGAAAAATACCACAAGGACTGCGGACTTATGCTGTTTGACCGCGCAACGCAGGATGTACACGCAGGCGGCTCGGGCTGTGGGTGCAGTGCCTCGATGATGTGCGGACATTTTCTGAAGCGCATAGAAAGCGGCGAGCTTGACCGAGTGCTTTTCTGCGCGACAGGCGCGCTGATGTCAACGACAATGGTGCAGCAGGGCGGCTCTGTCCCAGGAATCGCGCACGCGGTAGAGCTTACCTCGTACTGAAAGGAGCACAAAATGGATATGTTTATGGAATATGTGTGGGCGTTCGTTGTCGGAGGCTTGTTCTGCGTAGTGGGACAGGTACTCATTGATCTCACAAAGCTCACACCTGCGCGGATACTGGTGTCCTATGTGGTGGCTGGAGTTTTCCTCGGCGCGGTGGGACTGTATCAGCCGCTTATCGACTTTGCGGGCGGCGGCGCGACCGTGCCGCTGACGGGCTTCGGCAGCTTGCTTGCAAAGGGCGTTAAGGAGGCAGTGGACAAGGACGGACTTATCGGTGCGCTGACAGGCGGACTGACTTCCGCCGCCGCAGGAATAACCGCCGCGATAGTCGCGGGACTTCTTGCGGGACTTGTCTTCAAGAGCGGAAGCAAGATAAATGAGAAATAAAACCATGCCGCAGAGCGTATCTGCGGCATTTTTGTCTGAAAAACTTGACGGGGTCTGACATATAATGTATAATATGCGTAGAAACTGACTGCATAGGAGAAAGATTATGCTGAAAAGAATTGCTGTGTTGATACTTGCCTGCCTGTTTGCTATGACCGCTTTGTCGGGGTGCACAACAGAAACAAGCGTTAAAAACATGATAGAAGAAGCTTTGGAAAAACGTTATGGAGAAGAGTTTGTGTGCCGTGATACTTGGTATGATAATGATGGTGCTTATTATACAACCTCTTATTATGGTTTGTGCAGTCCGAAGGATAGCCCTGACATCCTGTTTGAGGTTTTGATAAATGATGAAGGCGTTTTTCGACGCAATGCATATGTGTCAACACTCGCCTCTAAGATTTTTTGTGAAGAATTTGATGATAAAATAGGTACAAACATAAGTGAACATTACACATATTGCTGTAATTATTACGAGCTTGATAACGATGAAGTTGGGGAAATAGTAGCAACCAATGAATTTACTCTAGAGTATTTCCTAACCGAATCCATAAAAACAAGTAATGACAATAAATTAGATCTTTATTTTACGGTATGTATAGATATTACTGATGAATTAAATATAAACTACGAAAAAGAATACAACGCTATTGTAGACACATTAAAAAATATATATGAGATAGGTCAGCTATATGGCATGGATTTGCAGTTGAATTTAAAATTGTTTTTTACATCTACTGATATTTATCAGAAATGTACATACTATTTTCAAGAAAACGCAAAAATACATTCGGACTTCTATGATTTAATCGAGGAGAATGCACCCTACAATGAACGTCAATGCATGATAAAAATGAATTATAAAAACGGAGAATTCTCTATCACCCAAGAGGATTATATCCAAAAAAGAAAGGAAATAGACAATAATGTCAGATAATATCAAACATCTATATTAAAACCAAAACCCGCCGCAGAAACATCCACGGCGGGTTTGCTGTTCAATTATTGTCCAAGCTCGTAAGCTCTCTTTGTACAAGCCTCGCACGCGCGTTTTACGTCGCCTGTGATATCGCCCTCGTACAGCTTTTCAAGGCCTGCGATGGTCGTGCCGCCGGGGGAGGATACCTGCTTTATAAGCTCGTCAACGGTCATGCCGCTGTCTGTCAGCATCTTCGCCGAGCCGACAAGCGTCTGCGCGAACAGCTTCAACGCCTCGTCCTTGCCGATGCCGACCTCTGCCGCGTAGTCAACAAAGCCCTTTGCGTAGAGATAGATGAACGCAGGGGAGCTGCCGTTTATCGCGATGACCTCTTTCATCTTGTCGGAGGGGACTACCTCGGTGATTCCGCAGCTGCCGATAACGGAGCGCGCAAAGCCGAATTCCTCGTCTGAAACGCTGTCGTCGCAGCTCATTGCAGACGCGCCGAGCCCAAGCATCATGGGAGTGTTGGGCATTACCAGCACGACCTTAGCGTTTGCGATAGTGTGCTTTCTGATAAATTCCGCCGAGATACCTGCGCATATTGAAATAAACACAGTATCGGAAGTGACATCTGCCGCGATGGTATCAAGCACCTCGCCGAGCATCTGCGGCTTTACTGCGAGCAGGATGTACTTGCACTGCTTTACTACCGCTGCTTCGTTCTCGCAGGGAGTGACGGGCAGGGTATTGAGCTTTTCAGTGAACTTATCGTAGGCAAACACCTCGATATCCATGCCGCTCTTGTTTATTCCGTTGATGATTGCGGCGCCCATGTTTCCAGCGCCGATAACGCCAAGTCTGTTCATAAAAACACCTCTGAATTATGCTTTTGTCGATTTTTCTGACTTCGCCGCGGTGGAGTTCTTGAATATCCTCTTGTACGCCGCCATTATCGGGAACAGTACAAGGATAAGTATCATGATATCCACAGGCACCTGAATAGCGTTCTTTACAAGTCTGAGCGGAATCTTTACCGTCAGAGCCACCTCGGGCGCCCATGTGCCGAGTATCACCATGACAGCAGGAGTCATGACGATATTACATACGAATGCAACGGACACCTTTGCGCCGATAACGCGCAGAAGCTGCTTCCAGGGAAGTGCCGCGAGCTTGTGCAGGAATATGCCGTAAACGAATGCGATAACTATCACATACACCACAAAAAGCGCGTCGAACTGATATATGCTGTGCAGCACGAATACCGCTATCACCATGAACAACGAGAGCAGCTTTGCGTTTATTCCGCTAAGCATTGCGGTGTTTTGATCGCCTGAGGGCTTGAACATCTCCTTGCTGAACTTCACGGGCTGGAGCCTGTACAGGAAAAGTCCGTAAAGCAGACCGCCTGTTGCTTCAACTATTGTGTACAGGGGATTGAATGCGCTCAGCATCTGTTGCACGAGCAGACCGAGGATATCGGTGACAGCGCCTGCGAGGAATCCCACGGTCGGACCGAACAGCATTCCTATTGTCGCGAGCGCGAGGTAGGAGAAGCTTATCTTCAGGTCGTCCGTAACATAGATAGTTACGGATTTCAGAGCGAGATTGAGCGCGATCATCATAGCTGTAACGGTGATACAGCGCAGGTGTTTGAACTCCTTTGCGGAGTCAGCGAACATTTTAAAAATTGCCATAAATCATCCTCCTTTACGCAATACATAAATTACGGACAAGTTATGGCAACAACTTATAGGTTTTATGTACAGCGAGATGCGACCCCCGCACCGCAAAGTCGGCTGGCGATAAAACCACATCTACTGCGTCACCCGACCGCTTGACGTACACAAAGTACGCCTGCGGGTCGGCTTCCTTGTATCTGTGGCTTTCTCGCCACCCGAAAATGTGGTAACGAGAAAATACCGTCATTGACTTTTTCGTCCCTTCGGCAACTCTCCGTCCGAAAGGCACTTAACGCGCGGAAATCTACTCTGTTTCAGCTGTATTGCGTTGCAATACGGCTTTTTCTTTCCGTCCTTTTAGCCGACAGGAGCTGCTTTTTAACAAATTAAAGGCTGATCTCGTTTGCGATCTTGTAAAGACGCTCGTTGAAGGGCTTCTTCATGCTGAGTGCTTCCTGAATGTCGAAATCACATACCTTGCTGTCCTGCAGACCGATAACGCGGTTGCCGATGCCCTTCTCGAGCAGCTCTACTGCATAATAGCCCATTTCGCTTGCTACTACTCTGTCGCGAACAGTGGGCGAACCGCCTCTCTGAACGTGACCGAGGATAGTTGCTCTGGACTCCACGCCTGTAGCGGCTTCGATCTTCTTAGCAAGCTCATCTGTGCCGCCGATACCCTCAGCAACAACAACGATGAACTGTTCCTTGCCTGCTGCCTGACCTGCCTTGATCTTTGCAATGACATCCTTTTCGATATCATACTCGACCTCGGGAACGAGGATAGCTGTTGCTCCGCAAGCGATACCTGTGTTCAGCGCAATGTGACCTGCATTTCTTCCCATTACCTCAACGACAGCGCAGCGCTCATGGGAGTGAGAGGTGTCGCGAAGCTTGTCGACAAGCTCCATAACAGTGTTCATTGCTGTATCGTATCCGATGGTGTACTCTGTGCACTGGATATCGTTGTCGATAGTGCCGGGAACGCCAACGCAGGGGATACCTGCCTTGGAGAGGTCAGCCGCGCCTCTGAAGGATCCATCGCCGCCGATAACTACGATACCGCAGATACCGAGTTCTTCGCACTTTTCTTTGGCCTTGAGAACGTATTCCCATTCTTTGAACTCCTTGCAGCGAGCGGTGAATATCTCTGTACCGCCTCTCTGGATTATATCGGATACTGAACGAGCGTCCATCTCAAAGGTATCACCGTTGAGCAGGCCGTTATAGCCACGGCGGATACCGATGACCTTGAAGCCCTTGTCAATAGCAGTTCTTGTTACAGCGCGTACCGCAGCGTTCATGCCGGGAGCGTCGCCGCCGCTTGTTAATACACCAATTGTCTTCTGCATTTTCAAAATCTCCGTTTCTGTATAATGATACTTACCGATCGGCAAGCTTATTTTTACTCAAACTATATTTTACTACAAAAGGGCGTTTATAGTCAAGTCATTTTTTTGCTTTAGTTTTATTACTTTACAATAATGTTGCTTTTTCCACAAATTTGCGCAAGTTTTGAGGTCAATTCTGTGCATATTCTGACACCGCGGATGTCGTTCAGCTTCATGACTGTACGCGTATCCATATAACACAGCCTTACGTTTGATACTCCTTTGTATCGCTTCAGCAGTTCAGTCACGGCAGATATCCTGCCGATATCGTCGGAACGCAGATTTACATAGAGCGTCTGCGGCTTTCTTTCGGGCAGAGCATCGGCACGGGTCATTGCTTCTGCAAGAAGCTTCGGGGCGTTATCCTTTCTGGATATTTTGCCGCGCACAAGGAACACCTCGCCCTGCTGAAGAATACGCACGCTGTTGTCGTAAAGCTCGGGGAAAATAATCGCTTCTATTGCAGCAGTGCTGTCCTCAAGGCTTGCGAAAGCCATCACCTTGCCATTTTTGGTGGTGTGATTTTTCTTGCCTGACATTATACCGATGACCGAAACGGCTCTGTTATCAGGAAGCAACAAAGCGTCCTCGATATAACAGCAGTCCTCGGGCGCGTTTTTGAAGAACTCGTCCGCGGGGTGTCCCGAGATATACAGCCCTATCATCTCTTTTTCCATTTCAAGCAGCTGACTGTGGCTGTATTCCTGTACATCTGGGTACACAAAGCTTTCCGTGCTGCTTTCGCTTTCGCCGAAAAGATCGAGCTGTCCGCTTTCGGTGCGGTTGAATTCAGCCTGCGCCATATCCAGCAGCTTGTCCATCGAGAACATCATCTGCCTGCGGCTCTGCGGGAAGCAGTCAAACGCGCCGCATTTTATCAGGGCTTCCATATAGCGGCGGTTGTTGTCGAAGCCTGCTGTTCTTACGCAAAAATCAGCGAGAGAAGTATACTCTCCGTTATTTCTTTCGTTTATTATACGCTCGATAAATCCCTTGCCGAGATTTTTAACTGCGAGCAGACCATAGCGCACCTGTCCGTCTTCGACAGAAAATTCTGCGAAGCTCTTGTTCACATCGGGAGGGAGGAGCTTCACACCATTGTCTGACAGGTCGCTTATATATTCCACCATCTTATCCGTCCAGTCGAGAACGCTTGAAATGAGCGCGGTCATGTATTGCAGATAGTGGTGCTTTCTGAGATAAGCTGTCTGATATGCCACGGTAGCGTAAGCTGCCGCGTGCGATTTGTTGAATGCATAGGATGCAAAGCTGCTCATTTCGTTGAATATGATGTTTGCAATATCTTCGGGAACACCGTTTCTGACAGCTCCGCAGTTTGAGTCGGTGCCGTAAATGAATGCGCTGCGCTCCTTTTCCATCACATCGTGCTTTTTCTTTGCCATTGCACGGCGCACAAGATCGGCTCTGCCATAGGAATATCCGCCTATCACACGGCATATCTGCATTACCTGTTCCTGATACACGATACAGCCGTAGGTAACGGAAAGTATATCCTTTAAAAGCGGGTGAAGATAAGTTATATCCGCGGGCTTCTTGTGTTTGTTTTCGATATAGGTGGGGATAGACGCCATAGGACCCGGGCGGTACAGTGAAAGAGCCGCAGTGAGATCCTCTATCGACTCGGGCTGAAGCCTTTTCAGCACGCTTGTCATGCCGTCGCTTTCGAACTGGAATACACCTGTAGTGTAACCATCGGAAAGCATTTTGAATACTTCCTTGTCATGCTCGTCGATGCTCTTTATGCTGAAATCAGGCGATCCCTGTCTGACCAGTTCCTCGGCGCGCTTTATCACAGTGAGGTTTCTGAGCCCCAGAAAGTCCATCTTCAGCAGCCCGAGCTTTTCGAGAATGCCCATCGTGTACTGGGTGACGGTTTCACCGTCCTCCGTCTTCAGCGGAACATATTCTGCGGCAGGCTCGCGGGTTATTACTATGCCTGCTGCGTGGGTAGTGGCATGGCGAGGCATACCCTCGATCTCTTTGGCTGCATTGACGAGCGAGCGTATCTCGGGTTCTGCCGCGCACAGCTTAGCAAGCTCACCGTTTTCGGCTTCTTCTTCAAGCGTTGACCTGAAATGCGGAATGAGCTTTGCTGCGGCGTCAGCGGCCGAGTAGGGGATGCCAAGCACTCTGGCGGCATCGCGCAGTGCGCCTCTTGCTTTCATGGTATCGAATGCTATTATCTGTGCAACGTGGTCGGCACCGTAGCGGCGGCGGACATACTCGATGACCTCCTGTCTGCGCTCGTTGCAGAAGTCAATATCGAAATCAGGCATACTGACACGCTCGGGATTGAGGAAACGCTCGAACAGCAGATTGTAGCGCAGAGGGTCGATATCCGTAATGCCCATGCAGTACGCGCAAAGGCTGCCTGCGCCCGAGCCTCGGCCCGGACCGACGGGGATATCCTGCTTTTTGGCATAGCGGATAAAGTCCCATACGATGAGGAAATAGTCCCCAAAGCCCATTTTCTCGATAATAGACAGCTCGTATTCAAGCCTTGATGTTATCTCCTCTGACAGCTCTCCGTAACGCTTTTTTGCTCCGTTGTGCACAAGCTTTCTGAAGTACGCGGCATTATCTTCGATACCGTCCGCTGTAAAGCGCGGCAGCTTGGTTACACCGTACTCGAACTCGACGTTGCATTTGTCGGATATCTTTACGGTGTTGAGCAGCTCCTCCTCGGAGAAGAAGCGGCGCATCTCGTCATAACTTTTGAGATAATACTCGTCTGTTGGCAACGCAAACGGATTCGGATCGGAAAGCCGTTTGTTCAGACCTATACAGGAAAGTATCTTCTGTGTGCGGCTGTCGGAGCGCTCAATATAGTGCACGTCGTTTGTGGGGCAGACGGCGATGCCTGTGCTGGCTGCAAGCTGGCGCAGCTTCATAACAAGCTGTTTTTCGGTATCCGTATCGTGATTTTGCAGTTCGATATAGAAATCCTCGCCGTAAATGCTGCGGTACCAGTCGGCGGCTTCTTTCGCCTCGGGGACTCTGCCCTGCATGAGCAGGCGGGGGATCTCACCGTTTGTGCAGCCCGAAAGCGCGATAAGACCGCTGCTGTATTTCTGCAGTGTTTCGCGGTCGCAGCGCGGAATGCCGCAAAGTCCGTTGAGGGAAGCGTCCGAAACAAGACGGCAGAGGTTTTGGTATCCCTCGTTATCCTTGCACAGCAGCGTCAGATGATAAGCGTCGCGGTCGGTACGGCTTTTCTCCAGCCTGCTTCCGTGAGCGACATAGACTTCGCATCCGATTATCGGCTTTATTCCTAAAGCCTTGCAGGCGTCATAGAATTCCACCGCGCCGTACAGCACACCGTGGTCGGTTATTGCAAGCGCAGCTTGCGAAAGCTCCTTTGCACGCTGAACAAGCCTGCCAAGGCGACAAGCGCCGTCAAGCAGGCTATATTCTGTATGCACATGAAGATGAACGAACTGCGCCATGATGTACTCCTTACAAGATCTTATGATCATATTATATAACAAATCTGATCATATATCAAGTGGAAAAAACAAAAGCCCTTGTCTTTGGACAAGGGCTTGGTTTCAGATAAATTACTCAGCAGTGTAGGGGATCAGAGCAACCTGTCTAGCTCTCTTGATCGCTGTTGTGAGCTCTCTCTGGTGGTATGCGCAGCAGCCTGTAACTCTTCTGGGAAGAATCTTAGCACGCTCTGTCATGCACTTTCTAAGCTTTGCTACATCCTTGTAGTCGATGAACTCGGACTTGTCAGCGCAGAACTGGCAAACCTTTTTTCTGGGACGCTTTACGGGATGAGCGGATCTCTCAAACTTTTCAGCCATGGTACTTAACCTCCTTATCAGTATAGGTAAAACGGTAATTTTTGTTCAATTAGAACGGGTAGTCGTCGTCGGACTCCGATGCGGAGAAGCTGCTTACCGGAGCTGCCGCGGGAGCGGGAGCAGCGGGTGCAGAATACTGCGCGGGAGCAGACGGTGCAGGTGCGCCATAGGAGTCGCTGTAAGAGCCTCCCTGCGCCTTTTCGCCTGTGAAGCTTACACGGTCGGCAACGATTTCGTACCAGGTACTGGGGTTGCCGTTTTTGTCGGTGTAATTTCTGGTGTTCAGTTCACCCTCGATCATTATCATACGACCCTTGGAGAAATAGCGGTTTACAAACTCCGCCTGCTGACGCCATACAACAATGTTGAAGAAGTCGGACTTTCTCTCCTCACCCTTCTGCTGGAAACGTCTGTCTACCGCGATGCGGAAAGAAGCGACATTAACGCCTGCGGGTGTTGTCTTGAATTCGATATCGTTTACGATACGACCCATCATGATAACTTTGTTAAACATAAATACACCTCCCGATAAACTTCGCTTTGATTACGCGCCCTGCTTGAGGACTACGATGGAACGCAGAACGCCATCAGTGATGTTGATAACACGCTCCAGCTCAGCGGGGAAATCAGGCTTGGACTCGAAGTTGTACAGTACATAGTAACCTTCGGACTCATAGTTGATCTCGTATGCGAGCTTCTTCTTGCCCCACTCGTCGATCTCGCCGAGTGTACCGTTTTCCTTGATCAGGTCAGCGAACTTTGCTGTGAGAGCCTTGATCTGCTCTTCGTCCTTCTTGAGAGAGAAAACGATGATTGCCTCATACTTTTCTGTGATCTTTGCCATTTATAAGCACCTCCTTCTGGATTATATCCCGCACCTTATGTGCGAGAAAGGAGTTAAGGTCAGATAAGCCTTAACTATGTTATTATATCAGATTCAAAATCGCTTGTCAAGCATTTTTTGGGACATTTACAGGTGGTTTTCGGACGCTTTTCTGTGAAAATTGCATATATAGGGCAAGAAAACTATACTTATTAAATAAAATTTAATAGAAAGGTGTTGCAATTGCGATTGGGTTGTGCTAAAATTGTTTTAGAACAAAATGAATGGGTGAGGTTTTTATGAAAGGCGATACTTTTGAGCAGCGTTACACAGGATGTCTGCTGGGATGCGCGCTTGGCGACTCTTTGGGATATCCTGTTGAAACTATGACAAGCAGCGAGATACTTAACGTTTTCGGAAAGCGAGGAATTACTGCGCCTGTTATAGATAAGCAGGTCGGGGCTGCGCTCGTTTCGGATGATACGCAGATGGCGCTTTTTACTGCCGAGGGCATAATATGGGCTGACAGGCTAGGCGCGAAAAACGAGATCTCCAGCTATACTTCGTATGTGTTCTATGCTTATCAGCGCTGGTTGTATACACAGAAAAATATGCTGGCGAGCAGAGCTTATTCCCATGTGCTGGATGACAGCCCTGTGTATAGTTCGCGCCTGATGAAAGAGAAGGAATTGTTTGTGCAGCGCGCTCCCGATGAAACTTGTATAGAGGCGCTGATGGGCGCTGCGGAGCACAATTATGGCAAGCTTACAAATGTGATAAACAGCAGCAAGAGCTGTAGCGCAGTGGTGAGAGGCGCTCCTGCGGGGCTGTATTTCCATCGTGACAGCGAGCGCGCGTTCAGAATGGCATCGGAGTTTGCTGCTATCACGCATACCCATCCTACGGGATACCTTGCCGCGGGCGCACTTGGAACTATCATCTCGGAGCTTGTCAACGGCGCGGATATAGAGGAAGCTGTTGATATGGCGATATATATCCTCAAGGGCTATGACGGCTGCATGGAGACCTGTCGCGCACTGGATCATGCCAGAAGTCTGGATGCGTCAGAAGTGCCGCCACTTGAAGCGGTCAGAAGACTGGGGCTTGGGCAGGCGGCTGAAGAAGCCCTTGCGATCGCAGTGTATTGCGCTTTGTGCCATGGTTCAAATATCGAAAATGCGTTGCTGCTTTCGGTAAATCACGATGGCGACAGCGACAGCACGGGCGCGATATGCGGAAGTATCGTGGGTGCTGCTTTCGGTGAGTCTGCGCTTCCGAAGAAATGGCTGAAAAAGCTACAGTTGAGCGACACTATACGCGCGGTATCCGAAGACCTGTTCCGTTGCTCTGCTTTGCAGGCTGAATGAGCCTTTGCTATGCGGGAGTAAACGTTTACTTGGTTAATTTGCACATAAGCAGGTTGCGAATTTCTACACGGAATTATCCTTTGTTTTGCCGTTATTTCAAAAAAATGTAAAGTTAACGCTTGAAATAACGGTAAAATTATGGTATAATTTATATACTCAAAAACGGCAATGGGCGAATTGCGCCCTTTTTGCGGTTTTAAATTATGCAATTCACATTGCAGGGGAATGGGAGGTTATCCGGTGAAAAAATTCTCATACGTGGCTACTGACGTATCCGGTAAATTAGTCAGGGGCACCGAAACAGCAGAGGATTATCAGGAACTTCAGGCGAAACTGAAGGAAAGAAATCTGTACTGCACAAAGTACAGCGAGAAAGATCTCAACGCGGCGGTAGATGTAAAGTACAAGTTCAAAACCAAAGAGGTATCGTTCTTGGCACGACAGCTTGCATCTATGACATCTGCGGGTCTGTCGCTGGTAAGAGCACTGCATATCCTGCAGGAGCAGCAGGAAAACAAAAAGGCAAAGGCTGTTCTGCTGGATATCTACGAGGAGGTACAGAAAGGTAAATCCTTCTCTGACGTTCTCTACTCAAAGCCCGGTGTATTTCCGGATATGTTCGTCAGCATGGTTGCTGCCGGTGAGGCTTCCGGTACGCTGGATCAGATCCTGAACCGAGTATCTGACCACTTCGCCAATGCTAACAAGACATCCAACAAGGTAAAGAGTGCCATGATCTACCCTCTGGTGCTTCTGGTACTGATCATCGCGGTAGTTATCCTGATGTTCACCATGATCCTGCCTCAGTTCGGCTCGATGATGGATCCCGAGGATATGTCCCCGCTTTCGGCTGCGATGATGGCGATATCCGACTCGATGATAAATTACTGGTATGTATATCTCATCGTTATTGCTGTTATCGTTGCTTTCTTCTGGATGGCAATGCGAATACCCGCTGCAAAGCTTAAATTCGATGAGCTGCTGCTGAAGATGCCAAAGGTCGGAAAACTGATGTCCACGATCTACACAGGACGTTTTGCGAGAAACATGGCAAACCTTTATGGCGCAGGTCTTCAGCTGGTAGACTGTATCGAGAAATCTATTGCGGTCATCTCTAATACATACGTTAGAAAGCGCTTCGAAGAAGCCATTGACAACATCAAGCTCGGTGAGAGCATGTCCAAGGCTATTGAAAAGACAGAAATATTCGAGGGTATGTTCACCTCGATCATATTCGTCGGCGAGGAGTCCGGTACGCTGGATACTATTCTTAATAAAGCAGCCGACTACTACGACGAAGAAGCCGATTCCGCTATCGGCAAGCTGGTAGGTCTGATGGAGCCTCTGATGATCATCATCATGGGTGTTATGATCGGTCTTGTACTGGCTGCTCTGTTCCCCATGCTGTACGGCGGTATGACAGATGTGTCCTAAAAAGCGGAAGAACGCCGCTGCAAGCGGTTGAGGCTCAGTAAAAAACAATATATTATATTTTGAGGTGAAAATAATGCTTTCAATTGATATTACCGACAGACAAATAAAGCTTGTTATCGGCGTGCACAGCGGTAACAAGGTAAGAGTACAGGACGCTGATATCCGTGAGCTTACTCTCGGATCGGTATCCAACGGTTACATTACCGACGTTCCCATGGTAGCTGCCGAGCTTAACGACATTATCAAGACCAAGGGCATCAAGGAGAAGGACGCTATCGTGTCCATCACTTCCAGCTCCATCGTTTACAAGGAGCTGCTGCTTCCCAAGCCCAAGAGCCTGAAGAACACAGTTGCTATCGAGGCAATGATCCAGTCCAACATGGGCGTTAACTCCGAGTACAACATCTCCTACACCATCGCAGGTGAGGTCGAGGACGAGGAGAAGAACAAGATGATCAAGGTCATCGCTTCTGCCTGCCCCCAGCGTCTGGTTGACGGTTATGTAAGACTGTTCTCTCATATCGGTCTTTCCCTCAGAGCCGTTAACATCTCCAACAACTCTGTAACACGTCTTATCGTAAACACTCCCAAGATGGCAGACAGAATGCCTCTGCTGCTTATCCAGATCGATAAGAACTTCCTCAACATGAACCTGTACGAGGATAATCAGATCGTATTCTCGCGTTTCTTCAACATTGACCCCGCAGACTACGACAACGCACCCGATTATGTAACAAAGGCTGTTTATGACAACCTGTTCAGAATGATCCAGTTCATCAAGAGCCGTAAGGGCGCTAAGCCCCTTAAGGAGATAATGTTCTACGGCGATATCCAGAACTTTATCGAGCTCTCCAATGCGATCTCCTCTTTCAATGTTCCTGCTTATGTACTGGCTACTCCCAGCACCGTAATCACAATGGCAGAGATCGACTTTACAAAGTACGCTAACGCTATCGGTGCTATCTACCGCAGAAATAAGGATCTTGAGCATATCAACCTGCTGGAGGCTACATCCGCTAAGGAATCCAAGGGCATGAACGGATACCTCCTTGCTCTGGTTGGCTGCTGCGCAGCTGCTGCCGCACTGGTATTCGGCGTAGGTATGATCTTTGAAGTCCTTAACAATAATACACAGGATAAGATCAAGACTGTGCAGGCACAGATCGATGATCCCGCGCTTCAGAAAAATATTTCGATAGTAGATGCGCGTACCTCGATGCTTCAGGGCTTTGAGAGCTACAACAGCAGTATGGATCAGGTTAAGCTGCTGTTCAACTACATGCCCAAGGCTACAAGCGATGTTTACAATAAGGCTATCGAGCCTATTGACGAAAAGCTCAACACAGGTGTTCTTGAAAAGGATCAGGAGCTTCTGGTTACTGATTTCTCGGTAAGTGATTATGACGTTTCCATCAGCTTTATCGGAAAGTGCATCGGCGATCCCTCCGGTATTCCCTCCAGATATGCACAGTATCTGACTGAAAATGTTCTTAACGGATACGATGAGCCTTACTTCTGCGGTGTTACATACACCGGTTTTGATAAGGAGAACTCCTCCGAAAATATCATTTACACCTACCTTGAAACAAACGGTGACACTGTTTATGAAACAATCTTCACATTTACAATAGACATGCAGATCCAGGTTGGTAATGATGAAGTAAACGCAAAGATCGAATCTGAAACCGCGGAGTCCGCAGATCAGGAGGTGGCTGAATAATGAAACTCAGCAAACAGGAAAGAATCGGCATACTCGTAGTTGCCTTATTACTTATTATCGGCCTTGGCGTATGGATGTTCATCATCCCCAAGATCGACACAGTCAACAAGTCCAATACAACTCTCGCAGCCAAGGAGCAGGAACTCAAGGATGCGCAGGCAAAGGCGCTTAACAAGGATCCTCTCAAGGATCAGATCATCGCCGCTTACGAAGAAGGCGAGAACCTTGCAGATATGTTCTTCGAGGAGATGACCTCTTATGAAGCCGATATGGAGTTCAGAGCTTTCCTTGAGCAGTGTGATGCAAATGTACTGGTTGAAAGCCTTACTGTAGGCGAGCCTACAACGATCACAATGGCACCCTCTTACTACGAGAAGGAAGAAGTAACATACGACCTCAAGACATACGTTACACAGGATATCGAGAAGACCGAAAAGGAGATCGAGACTGAGGAGCGTTGGAACGAGATCAGAAATGCACTTGGTGTTTCTCAGACAGTAGGTGCTATCACAGTTGAGTTTACAGTTAATGCGACAGATCCCAAGGAGCTGCTCAATTTTGCCGATGAAGTTAACGAGTACATCAAGGTTGAAAATGCAAAGCAGACCAGAAAGGCTGTTGTACTCAACGGTTATGAAATATCCTATCCTCTGAATGAAAAGAAATACGATGAGCTTATGGATAAGAATGAAGGAGAAGCGGGTAAAGAAACATATGCTCTGATCCGCGAAAAGTATGATCTGCATCCCGAGCTGCAGCCCGAGCAGACCGCTCCCGAGGTTGAGGAAAAGGATACAGTTCCTTCTGCTAATGAGTACATCTTTGAGCTTTCCACATCTGTAACATTCTACAGCGTAGAGCGCATGCAGGATCCTGCTGACCAGCTCAAGGCACAGGAGCAGTAATTATTGTACCCGACAGACTTGCCGCGTAAAGCGGCAGGTCTGCCAAATATAACTTTCAGAACAAATGCAGTCGGCTTCAGCCGACAGGAGGTATGACAATGACATACGCATTCAGAAAATACCTTGACAAGCGCGGTTCGGCGCTGTTCATGGTATTAAGTTTAATGACTGCGCTGATGATCCTTGTTATGGCAATGTATTTCTCGGTAGTATCTTCAAGAGATGTACAGTATAAGGTGTTCTATCAGGAACAGGCTTATCGTTCTGCTACCTCGCTTTCCGATGCGATCGTTGCAGGTCTTAAGGGCAATTCCTGGCAGACAGACACAGGCTCTCCTTTGCTTACTGCTATCACAGGCCTTAAGGGAGAGGGCGACTACATTACCACCAACGGTAATGACTTCAAGGCTTTCGTTACTACGGGAACCAAGGAGGAGCAGGATCAGCTCGGCGCCTATACTGTAACGATCACACGAATGGCAGATGAGACCATCAACAAAGAGAAGACCCGTGTTTTCGACATTGCTATCACAACATCTTCCGGCGGTGTACTGGATACGATGCATACATTTATCCATATAACCGAGCCGCAAAGCGAGTCTACACAGGGCAAGACAAACATCTTTACATCGACAGGTTATGTTCCTAATGACGTATTCCTGGACGGTGTAATGACTTACACCGATCTGTTCTACGATAACGCTTACGTTTTCGTTACCGGTCAGAGCCGTTTTTACAGCAATCTGTATGCCGGCGGATCTTTAACGATAAACGAGACCGGTGGTATCACACCCAATGAGCCGCTCACATGGGGTGTCAGAAACAACTTCACCAATAAGGCTACCATCAATTTCTCCAACAGCGGCAGAGGTATGCTGCTTATCGGCGGAGATGCTACCTTCAATGGCGGCAACGTAGGTAATGCCGATATTTACGTTCTTGGCGATGTTTATTATAATGGCGGCAACTTCAATAATTGCAGAATGTTTGTTTACGGCAGCATCGTTAAGGGCAGTCCTAACGTAGGCAGCAACCTTTATTCGGGTGCGACTGCGTGGAATGCAGCTGCGGCAGCACATGATGATATCATGAGCAGCAGTGAAATGGCAAAGCTTCTTGATGAGCTGACAGCAAGCAACGACTATTCAAAGTGGGAGATCAACGATGATGCTCCTGCAAAGAAGTATTATGTCAAGGAACTCGATCCCAAGAGCTCCGATTATAAGCCCCTGACCATTGCATTTGATCCTACACACCGCACACAGGTGCTCCAGTGGAAGGACGGCTATCAGATAGCTGATTACTTTGGTTCGGGTCAGCCGCTGAACTACACACCCTATGTTATCAACGACATAACAGCAAGCTGGGGTGATCTCGGCGACAGATACTGCGGTACACTGATCATCGATACAGGTGACGATCCCCAGAATCAGGTCCTTATCCGAGTAAATCCCAACCGCGACTTTGACGGTGACCTTATCAACGAAACATTCGAGTGGGCTCCCGATGGTTCGTACACAACTATGTCTGTTCTCGTAAGAGGCTGTGGCAGCGTTGTTATCGACCTGCCCGCGGGCGTAACTTATCAGGCTTCTGATAACACAGTATTTATGCACGAAACATGGTATGCGACCTTAGGCGGTGCCATAGAGAATTATACCAAGTGCGCAGATCCTGCTTGCGATATTTGTAAGAAGGTTGGCGTCAGTGGCACTCTCTATACACAGGGCAACAACGCTGCGTTCGGTTATGGCGTAAATGACGCGCTGCCCTATATCCATAGAGGCTGTGATCAGGATTGCGATAAGTGTGATTATAAAGTAAAGACCACAGGCACAGCGTCGTGCTCCGAATGCGGCAAGGCAGTTACAGAGATCACATGTGAAGCGCATAAGCTGACTTACGAATTTTGTCCTGACTGCAAGCCCGGACTTGAGCCCGCAAAGGATGGCAACAAGTATTACGGACTTTGCACCAGCCGTGTAGAACGCTCTGCCGTAGAAACTAAGGTAAATAGCCTTTCTGCTGACTGGAAGGCTCTGCTTAAGGCGAACGGTGACGGCACAAACTGGTATTATCCCAACACAAACAACTTTATCGTTTCCTGTGATGAGTCTGCTGATATCCGTCTGGCTACAGATAAGTTCGGCGTTGAATTCAGCAAGGCAAGCTTCTGGGGCTTTGTATATGCTCCCTACATGACCTATAAGGGAATGGGTAACGGTGCAGGTTGGCCTGTATTCTGCGGCGGTATGATCGTTGCGGACTACGTTATCAAGGGATACAACGTATACCTTTCCTGCTATCCCGATATGCTTCCCGAAAACCTTATGAATGAGGCTAACAGGAAGGATCGTCTTGATGCGCTTGCAAGCAAGAGCTGGAAGATATCCCTTGCCGGATACTAATGCAAGGAGGTAAATATGAAACGTATTTTTTCAAAGAAAAGCGGTTTTACGCTGATCGAGATAGTCGTTGCATTTGCTATCTTTGCTATAATGTCTACAATGATCCTTTCCATGATAAGGCTCACAGTAGATGAGAACAAATCCAACAACGAGTTTGCTGACAGTATAGAGGAGCAGACCAATTATCTTGCATACCACTATATCGCAGACTCCGAAAAGTATGATCCCAACGAAACAGAGGATGGAGCATTTCAGCTTATCTTCAACAATTCCGCAGGAACTCTCGTAAGTGATATCAGCATGAAGTACGCTATGCGTTCTTCTGTTACACTTGACGAAGAGGGCAATGCGAACACTAACATGGGCGAAGGTATCAACTACTTTGTAGGAAACGTTGATTACGCTGACGCAAGCAATGTTCAGAACAATAATGGCCAGAACGAGGGCGATACTATTTCGGGTCTCGGAAACAGCCAGGCTGCCAGATATGACACCAGAATCATGGGCAGCAAGAACATTGATGAGATATGCATTGATAATGTTGTCAAGGACACAACATACAGTGTTCCCGGAAAGACAAGATATTTCATCGAGTGCCATGCCAGCGGTAACTCTCTGCTCAATGTAGCATCCGAGGATGCGCCCTATCTTCAGTATAAGCTCCGCTTCTGCGACACCAGCTATCAGGAGATGGAAGGTGTAGACAAGAACGGCGACAAGTATATGTATAAGGTATATAACGACGCTCAGATCCTTGAGTGTGGTTATGTAACCTCTAATGATCTTGTATGGAGCGATGCCTGCAAGGACTACAGAGATACCAGCATCACTATCGGCGACAACAAGAACTACAAGTATACAGTAGAGCCTACAGGCAACGGTACTATCAGAATCGGTCTGCCCACCAGCAATACATCCGGTTTTACAAGCGGTGAGCATACAAGATTCTATGTAGTGTTCTCCGGCGATCCTCAGCTTACTGTTAACTCTTTCGGTGACAATGGAAACGGCGGCGACTACACCGCATACCCCATTTACGACGAAAACAACAATGAGACAGGCGATTACAACCTCAATATCTACGGCGCTTTCCCTTATGAGAAATTAGAGAAGGTGGTAGAGTGATCATGATGAAACATTTGAAAAGACTTTCAAAATGGCGCAATTCTTCGGGTTTCACCATGGTCGAGGTCATCGTTTCGACTGCACTGCTCGGAGTTCTGATAGTAGGTATCCTGCTGTTCATGACTCCCGTGTTCGGAATGATCGACAACAACGAAGTAAACCAGAAAGCAGACCGCACAGCGACAACGATGGAGCTTTATCTGTCCAAGTCGCTCCGCAGTTCGCTTTTTATAAAGGTGTACACGGGCGCAAAGTCTGATGATGTCACCAAAGGCGATGGCGCTATCTGCAAAGATACTCAGTTTGAGGCAATGAAGAAGTTTGTAGTAGACAACAGCGCTAACTATGAGCTTCGTTGCATCAGCATCAAATACGTTGAGGATACTAACCCCCGCAACAACAGCACAGGAAATAATCCTTACAAGTATATGCTGTTCAATGAGAAGGTCGACACATCTCACTATACTGTCGACGCATCAAAGAGCGATCGTATCTTCGATGAATGCTTCTATGAGGATATTTATCCCAAGTTTTCATTCCGCAGAAATCCTGTATGCTTCGACAAGGATGGCAATGTCATCCCCGAAACATACGATTCTGATGGCAATGTAACTCCCAAGCATGAGGATGTTGATGGCAACAAGGTAAATCCCTGGCCTCACGATGACACGACCAATTACACAACGACCCTTTATCCCGTTATCGAGATGGATATTGACATCTACGGCGATGAGGGCATGGATATCAGCTCCAGAGCTTTCAGCGGCAGAAGCTATATCGAGGTCAACAACGTAAAGAGCCTGCAGCTCAACAGCAAGGGAACTTACGTTATCTACGAGCCTGAGGCAATTACAGACGGCAGCACTGATAAAGATATATATATCTTCTATGTTGCCAGAAAGACAGGCGTTGCAGTAGGTTCTACTACAACAACAGAAAGTTCATCCTCTACATGATGTAACAAAAAATATCGGGGCGGCAAGCCCGCCCCGAATATTTTGTTTTAAATTATTGTGATAGCCCCACATTATCATGCAGGGCTATCAGAGTGGTTTAATTACATAAGACCCATATACCAGTTCACAATGATATCGCCTGCCAGCCATGCAGCGGTTATGCCGACTGCAAGAAACGGGCCGAATACCATGTGTCTTGAGTACTTGACCTTTTCTACATAATCATCTTTGATGTAGATCTTAAATCCACCTTCGGTCTCGTCTTTGAGG
>JAZQEQ010000198.1:0-2913 GCA_045539055.1 Oscillospiraceae bacterium
TATCCCTCTGCAAGCACCTCGCAGCCATCAGCGGTGAGCTTTACTATCTCGCCCGGACGAAGCTCCTTGTAGGTGTCGTAGCCGAGCTTCTGGAAAGCAAAGTGCTCCAGCGAGAAGCAGTAGCCGTCGCCGCGCTTGCCGATGATTATCGGAAGGCGTCCCAGTCTGTCGCGTGCGCAGATGATGCCGTCCTCGGTCATGATCGCGAGGTTCAACGTACCCTCTATCTTGCGCTGCGCATAGCGTATGCCGTCAACGAAGTTGTCCTTGTGCGCGATAAGTACAGAAACCAGCGCATTCGAGTTTATCGCACCGCTGGAAAGGGTCTCAAAGCTTGCGTAGTCCATCTGCATAATGCCGTTGAACAGCTCGTCCGCATTTGTGATGACTCCGACATTCGCGATAGCGTAGCTGCCGAGCTTTGAGCGCACGATTATCGGCTGCGGATGAGTATCGCTTATACAGCCGATACAGAGCTTGCCGCGCATATCAACAGCGTCGTCCTCGAACTTTGTACGGAACGGGGTGTTCTCGATGCTGTGGATAGCTCTCTGAAAGCCCTTATCGGGTGAATACGCCGCCATGCCGCCGCGCTTTGTTCCTAAATGTGAGTGATAGTCGGTTCCGAAGAAAACGTCCATTATACAGTCGTTCTTGGAAGCAACTCCAAAAAATCCGCCCATTTTGTATCTCCTGTTTCAGTTGCTCAGATCTCTTTTGCCATCTCGGCTATCCTTCTGTCCGCCTCGAGGTTCTTTTCGTTCTGCTTTTTCTTGAATGCCGCGAGCTTTTCAGCAAGCTCGTCATTTGCAACGGAGAGTATCTCAACTGCGAGATAGCCTGCGTTAGCAGCACCGTCAACGCCAACTGTCGCAACGGGAACTCCGGGAGGCATCATAACTGTCGCGAGAAGTGCGTCCATGCCCTCAAGTGCCTTTGCCTTTACAGGGATACCGATAACGGGGAGCGTTGTGTTGCCTGCAACCGCGCCTGCAAGATGAGCCGCCATGCCTGCTGCCGCAATGATAACGCCGAAGCCGTTCTCTCTTGCTGTGGAAGCAAAAGCTGCTACCTCCTTAGGAGAGCGGTGTGCGGAGAGCACATGAAGCTCAAACGGTACGCCGAATTCCTTTAAGACCTCCGCTGCCTTCTTAACAACGGGAAAATCGCTGTCGCTGCCCATGATAACGGCAACCTTTTTGATATCTGCCATAATTATCCGTTCCTTTCCAAAAAACAAAAAGCTGTATCGGGTCACAATACAGCTAAAATTACTTAAAATCGTGTTTTGCTTGCACTTATGCCGTAGGAATGAGAGCGATAAACGTATTCTGCAAAAAAGCTGCGTAACGATATCATTGCACTATCTCCTTACGTGGCATTTAAGCGCTACAAGCACTACTAATATGATACTATATTTTCTTCGGAATTTCAAGTGCTTTTTGCAATTTTCCACGTTTTCAATTAAATCCCGACGCTTTTCCGCCGCAAAATTGACATATTAGCGATTTGTGAAATAAATCACAGTATACGCGACTTATTTATCACCAGTCCGAACGTTACTCCAAGGCTCTCTGCAGCGCGGCGGCAGAGGTTCATACGGGTGAGGAATATCTCAAAATACTCGATGACGGGAGATATCTTGAGATCAAGATCAAGCTCCAGTATAAGCTCCTTTTTGTCGTCGGAGAAATACAGCTCCGAACGCTCCACGGCATAATTCACACGGTCGTGGATATCAGCGGCGAGGTTCTCGTCGCTCGGCACGAACGGACCGTCCTTTGAACGAACGCGCGAGCGTCTTACATCGGACTTGTCGGCGATGATGAGTGCCGCTGCGATCGGTGTTACAGGGCTTGCTGTGTGCTCGTCATGGTTGCCGATAGCTGACACGATCAGCGATATCTCGTCCGCAGGCATACCGAGGTTATCCAGCAGACGGAACGCCATTACAGCACCGCTCTGCGCGTGGTCAACGCGGTTTACGACGTTGCCGATATCGTGCATATAAGCTGCTATCTGCGCAAGCTCGCAGGTGCGCTCGTCATAATCAAGCTCTTTGAGTATCATATAAGCCGTAGCCGCAGCACGCTCAACGTGCGCATTGGAATGCTCGGTATAGCCGATGGTGCTGAGTGCAGCGTCGGCATAGTTGATGTATGTCTGGATATCCTTGTTCTTGCGGATATACTGGTAGGTTATGTTGCTCATAGTGTCCCCTTTTGAAGATTATTGTAAGTAATAGTATATCAGGAGAGCAAACACGAAGTGCTTGAAGCGGCGCAAGCTGCCGTTGGCAAAGCCAACCTCCCCACCATTCAATAAAAACAGCACAATTACGAAGCAATTGGAAAAAGCTTTGTTTTTATATAAATCAGGAGAGCGACTGCGGCAGCAGTCGGAAGCGGCGCAAGCCGCTGTTGGCGAAGCCAACCTCCCCGCCATTCAATAAAAACAGCGCAATTGCGTAGCAATTGGAAAAAGCTTTGTTTTTATATAAATCAGGAAAGCGACTGCGGCAGCAGTCGGAAGCGGCGCAAGCTGCCGTTGGCAAAGCCAACCTCCCCACCATTCAATAAAAACAGCACAATTACGAAGCAATTGAAAAAACTGTTTTTATTATAACAGATGTTGGAGAATTTTTCAAGAGGGTATATTTTCACATATACAGCCCGTGCATCCGACGCAGCAGATAACGCTTTATCATCCGCGCAAAAAAGGCGAAGCCGAAGCTTCGCCTTTTAATGCAATTCAATTCGGGATTATACGCAGCCCTGAGCCTTCATAGCCTCTGCAACCTTGATGAAGCCTGCGATGTTAGCGCCAGCTACGAGGTCATCGCCGAGACCGTACTTGTTAGCAGCCTCAACGGAGGAGTTGAAGATGTTCTTCATGATCATCTTGAGCTTCTCG
>JAZQEQ010000199.1:0-10104 GCA_045539055.1 Oscillospiraceae bacterium
ACTGAAGCTGATGAACCGCGGCTACACCAGAGAGCATTATCTGGAGCTTATCGATTATGTAAAGGAAAAGCTGCCGGATGTTGCGCTGACTTCTGATATCATCGTAGGCTTTCCCGGTGAAACATACGAGGATTTCCGAGAAACACTGAGTCTTATCGAACAGGTCGGCTACGACTCGCTGTTCACCTTTATATACAGTGCGCGAAAGGGCACAAAGGCGGCTGAAATGCCTGATCCGATCTCTGCGGAAGAAAAAGGAAAGTGGTTCAGGGAGTTGCTGGAGGTGCAGCAGAATATAGGCTGCAGCTCCTACAAAAACTATGTGGGAAAGACTCTGCGCGTCCTTTGCGAGGGCGAGGGCAGGACTGACCCGACACTGCTCACAGGAAAGAGCAGACAGAACATTATCGTTGACTTTGACGGCGACAGATCGCTTATCGGCGAATTTGTGGACGTTGAGATAACCGAGGCTCTTGCATGGGCTCTTCGGGGAAAATTTATAAAAAAGTAAAAAGGAGAAAATTAAAATGGACGTTATTGAGATCGCAAGACAGCTTGGCAAGGCAATTCAGGAGGATGAGCGCTTCAGCGACTACAACCTCGCTAAGGAAAGAAACGACAACGACGAGGAGCTTCAGGCTCTTATCGGTGAGTTCAACCTTATCAGACAGAATCTCGCTATGGAGGAGAGCAAGCCCGCAGAGGAGCAGAATCCCGAGAGGATGGCTGACCTGAACGAGAAGATGCACGCAGCATACAATGCAGTTATGACAAACGAGAACATGGCTGACTTCACAATGGCTAAGGCAGGCATGGACAAGCTTATGAACCAGATCAACACCATCCTTTCCCACGCACTGAACGGTGACGATCCCCTCACCTGTGCAACAGAGTCTGCTTGCTCGGGCAGCTGCAGCACCTGCGGCGGCTGCGGATGATAGGAAGTCTGCAATCGTACTGCTTTTAACGTCTTTTCGTCTAAAATCGCCGCAGACTGCGTTATTGCTCCTTGACGGCACGAGCTTTGCGGTTTTCGCAAGAAAATCGTTTGCTTTCAGCAAACGCAGCAAAGATTGTGTAGTTAGCTTGCTAACCTGCACAAAGCCCGCCTGCGTCGCAATGCCTTGTCTGCAACGATTTTAGCCTGCAAATCCTGTTAAAAGCATCACGCTTGCCGACTTCTCGGTACTGTATTTTTATGATGTATATTGTATGGCCACAGCTGGCCGTATCTCTACCGCATTTTAAAATCAAATTGCACGAAAGGAACTGAAACACATGGCACAGACGCCCGAAAAAATATCCCCCATGATGCAGCAGTATCTGGATATAAAGGAGAAGTACAGCGATTATATCCTGTTTTTCCGACTGGGAGATTTCTATGAGATGTTCTTCTCTGACGCGCAGACAGTATCGCGTGAGCTGGAGCTTGCTCTTACTGCGCGCGCGGGCTCGCCCATGTGCGGAGTTCCATATCACAGCAGTGAGACCTACATAAAGAAGCTTATCGACAAGGGCTTCAAGGTGGCTATCTGCGAGCAGATGAGCGACCCTGCCACGACAAAGGGACTGGTTGAGCGCGATGTTATCCGCCTTGTTACGGCAGGTACAGTAATCGAGGCAAGTATGCTCAGCGAGGAGAGCAACAACTATATCGCGTGCGTTTATACGGACAATACCGAAAAGCGTGCGGCGCTTGCGTTTGCGGATATCTCAACGGGCGAGGTGCATGTGTTTGAGAAAAGCGGCAGGCTCATGGAGCAGGATATCATAGCGGAATTGTCGCGCTTTGACCCTGTTGAGCTGCTCATCACAGAAAGCTTTCTGGAGCTTAAGGAAGCGTACGGTTTCGTGCGCGATAGGCTCAAAAAATGCATTTACGAGATGCTGCCCGAGTCAAGCTTTGACAGCTCTGATACTGAGATAATCACCTCGCAGTTCAACACCGAAAGCGAGGAGGCGCTCGGCATCGCTGAGATGCCTATGGCGAAGCGCGTGCTGTGCGCGATGTTCCGCTATTTCGGCGAAACACAGAAAGCTACTGTAAAGCGTTTTGTCAGCATGAAGATACACTCTGACGGCGAGTTTATGGGAATAAACCTTACAACGCGCCGCAATCTGGAGCTTACGGAAACGATGCGCAACAAGGAAAAGCGCGGCTCGCTTCTGTGGGTGCTGGATAAGACAGTCACAACTCTCGGCAGGCGCAGGCTGCGCACATGGCTGGAGCAGCCGCTGATAAACGCGGCGGAGATACTGCGCAGACTTGGCGCGGTGGACTGCCTTGTAAGCGATGCGTCGGTGCTGTACGATATCCGTGAGGCGCTTGATGGCATCTATGACATGGAGCGACTTATGAGCCGCGTTATGTACAAAAAAGCGTCACCAAGGGATATCTATGCGCTCGGACAGACCTGCAACAGGCTGCCGCTGCTCAAAGAGCAGCTTCAGCGCGCGGATTGCCCTATGCTGAATTCGCTTGATGTCAAGATAGATGAGCTTGCGGATGTTGCTTCGCTTGTTGAGAACGCTATCGTTGACGAGCCGCCCATAAATCTTAAGGACGGCGGTGTCATCAGGGACGGCTTCAACGAGGAGATAGACAGGCTCAGAAAGATAGCAGGCGGCGGCAAGGAGATACTTGCCGAGATCGAGGAGCGCGAAAAGGCTGCGACGGGCATAAAGACCCTTAAGGTTGGCTACAACCGTGTTTTTGGATACTACATCGAGGTATCCAACAGCTTCAAGAACGACGTGCCCGCGCATTACATAAGAAAACAGACGCTGACAGGTGGCGAGCGTTATATCACCGAGGAGCTCAAGAAGGTTGAGGGAGAGATACTCGGTGCTACCGACAAGATACTTGCGCTGGAGCAGGCGGTGTTCAACGAGGTGCGCGACTACATCGGAACGCGCCTTGAGGTGATACATCGCACAGCCGAGGCTATCTCGGAGGTGGACGCGCTTTGCAGCTTTGCGAGCGTTTCGATAGAGAACGGCTATGTAAAGCCTGAGATAACGCTTGACAGTGTTATCGACATCAAGGGCGGACGTCACCCTGTTATCGAGAAGATGATGCAGGATCGTCCCTTTACCCCGAACGACACATATCTCGACCTTAACGACAGCAGGCTTATCATAATCACAGGCCCGAATATGTCGGGTAAATCCACATTCATGAGGCAGACCGCGATAATCGTGCTGATGGCGCAGATAGGCTGCTTCGTGCCTGCAAGATACGCGAAGATAGGCGTTGTTGACCAGATATTCACCCGTGTGGGAGCGTCGGACGACCTCACAAGCGGACAGTCCACCTTCATGGTGGAGATGAACGAGGTCGCGGAGATACTGAAAAATGCGACCAAAAAGAGCCTTGTTATACTTGACGAGATAGGACGCGGCACTTCGACCTTTGACGGAATTTCGATAGCAAAGGCTGTTGCAGAGTATATAAGCGGCAAGAGCATTGGCTGCAAGACGCTGTTTGCAACACACTATCATGAGCTTATCGCGATGGAAAAGGAATTTGAGGGCATACGCAATTTCAGCGTTGCGGTATCGAAGCGCGGCGATGATATCAAGTTCCTGCACAAGATAGTGGAGGGCGGCACTGACGACAGCTACGGTATTGAAGTTGCGAAGCTTGCAGGGCTTCCGCAGAAGGTGATAAACAGTGCCAAGGAGGAGCTTAAGGGTCTTGAGGTAATGGGCAAGATGAAGCTTACCGAAACGCTGGAAAGCACCGCGGAGAACCAGTTCAGCTTCACCGCGATAAACGAGCAGAACGCGATAGCAAGGCTTCGTGCGGCGGATATAAATTCAATGTCGCCGATGGACGCGCTGCTGTTTGTTAAGGAATTGAAGGATACACTGTGATGAACGATACAAATAACGACTACCGCGAAGCCCAGCGCAGAAAGCGCAAGGTGCGCACGATACGGAATGTAACAGCACTTGTGATACTTGCTTTGGTGCTTGTCGGTCTTTATGTAGTGAGGTGGCAGACGGTTATTGCTCCGCAGAACGAAATAAATGATATGGCTTACATAGAGGTTGCAGCACAAAGCGGTGAGACATTTTGTGTTGAAGTTGCTCCCGATAACTGCAGGTACGATACGGAAGCTGTGTTGATGAAAAATCCTGTGGGAGCGGACTTGGTTATGAAGAACGGCGACAGACAGCCCATATCCTATGATGAACACTACGGTGTTTTCAGAATGACCAAATATGCGGGGTGCTACCACTTAGAGAATAAGTGAGAACAGAACGGAGAAGCTATGCCAAAGATAAACCTACTTGACAAAAGCGTATACGAGCTTATCGCAGCGGGCGAGGTGATAGAGCGCCCGAGCTCTGTCATAAAGGAGCTTTGCGAGAACTCGATAGACGCAGGTGCAACGACTATCACGGTCGAGATAAAAAGAGGCGGAATATCCTATATCCGAGTGACGGACGACGGCTGCGGAATTGCCTATGAGGATATGCCGTCGGCTTTCCTGCGCCATGCGACAAGTAAGGTGTATACCGCCGATGACCTCGAGAGCATAAACACGCTCGGCTTCCGCGGCGAGGCACTGGCTTCCGTGTGCGCTGTCGGACGTGTTGAGTGCATCTCTAAGCAGAGCAGTGACAAGCTCGGCTCGGTATACCGCATAGAGGGCGGAGAGTGCGTTGAGTACGACCGCACAGGCGGCGCGGACGGCACGACCATAATAATCCGTGACCTGTTTTTCAATACCCCTGCAAGACTTAAATTCCTCAAAAAGGACGTGACCGAGGGCAACTACTGCGCAAGTGTTGTGGAGAAGCTTGCGCTGTCGCATCCGAATATCTCGTTCCGCTTTATCCGCGATGGCAGACAGACCATGCTTTCGCCGGGTGACGGCGAGTATTACAGCGCGGTGTACGCGGTGTTCGGCAAGCAGTTTGCGGCAGGGCTTATTCCTGTCGAGAATATTTACCGCGATACCTCGGTGACGGGCTATGTCAGCTCACCTCTGTTTACGCGCGCAAACCGCACTATGCAGCACTTTTTCGTGAACGGCAGAAGCGTAAAGAGTCCGCTGTGCTGCGCTGCGCTTGAAGAGGCATTCCGCAACACCATCATGGTGGGCAAATTCCCTGCTTGTGTGCTGTGCGTAAATACCGACCCTGCAAAGGTGGACGCGAATATCCACCCGACCAAGACAGAGGTGCGTTTTACTGAAGAAAAGACGGTGTTCGATGCGGTGTATTTTGCTGTAAAGAACGCGCTTATGGGCTTTGATGAGAGCCGCGAGATAAAGCTGCCGACAGTGACGCAGCCTGCTCCCGTAAAGGCAGAGCCGCAGGAGCAGCCGAAAGTGACAGTTGTCCGCGACGAGCCTAAGACCATGCCCATGCCGAAGCCGCAGCCTGTGGTCACCTACCCCACAACGCGCCCCGAACCGCCTAAATTCACACTCAACCAGCCTGCTCCGTTTGAGATGAAGACTGAGCCTGTGCAGGCGGTGCAGCAGGTCATCTCCGAGGCGGAGATACCGCAGCCGCAGCCCAAGCCCGAGAAGAAAGAAGCTCCGCTGGCGGAGCTTCCTGGATTTGCATTCCTGTCGGATAAGTCTTTTGTGAAGAAAGAGCAGCCCAAAGAGCCTGTGAAGCCGCAGGAGCCCGAATATATCCCCGAAAAAGTGCGCGTCGTGGGAGAGCTTTTCCGTACCTATATCGTGTGCGAGGGCGAGGATTCCATGCTTCTTATCGACAAGCACGCGGCGCATGAGAGGATAAATTTCGAGAAGCTGAAAAAAGGCTTTGACAGCAGTGCGCAGTTCCTTATCGAGCCTGTCGATGTCTACCTCAGCCCAGCGGAATACAGCGGACTTTCGGAGTTTTCCGAGCAGCTCGCCGATGTGGGAATAATCCTTGATTTCGGCGATGGCGGCAAGGTCAAGGTGCTTGCGCTGCCGCAGCTGCTCGACAGGGAAAACCCGACCGATATCGTTGAGAGTATTGCGAAGATAGCCGCAAAGGGCAACTCCAACATCAAGGGAGAGCTTTTTGATGATATGCTGCACACCGCAGCCTGCAAGATGTCCATAAAGGCTAATGATATCAACGATATCAGGGAGCTTCAGGTCATCGCGGATGAGGTGGTCAACAACAAGGATATCCGCTTCTGCCCGCACGGCAGACCTGTCTGCACGCAGATATCGAAAAGGCAGATAGAGAAGTATTTCAGCAGGATAGTGTGAATTATGAAACTTATCGACATCACGAAAGAAAATTACGTTCAGGTTGCAATGCTCACGACTAACGAGGATTTAAAGCCAACTGTGCTTGAAAGATATGTAACGTCAAATGCGTTTTCTATGGCGCAGTCGAAGTATTCGGACAAGTGGATAACAAAAGCGGTCGAGAATGACGGGAATATCATCGGTTTTGCTATGTACGGACCGACTGACCTTGACGGCGAAAAGATATTTCAGCTGTGCCGCTTTATGATAGATGTAAGGTCGCAGGGCAAGGGCTATGGAAAGGCGGCGCTGTCGCTTATCCTTGACGAGATGAAGAAGCTCGACGGCTGTGATGCGGTGTATCTTTCTATTGAACCAGAAAACGAGTGCGCGCGGCATATCTATGAAAACGCAGGCTTTGTATGCCTTGATAGGGAGATAAGTGGAGAGCAGCTGTTTAAGCTGACGTTCTGACATAACAGACAATGAGGTGATATCCATGAACAAAGTAATAGTAGTCTGCGGACCGACAGCCTCGGGCAAGACCGCGCTCAGCGTGGAGCTTGCAAAGCTGTATAACGGCGAGGTCATCTCCGCTGACTCCATGCAGATATACACCGACATGGATGTAGCCTCCGCAAAAGCGACTCCCGAGGAGCAGCAGGGCATACCGCACCATCTGCTCGGCTTTCTTGACCCGTCCGAGGCTTTTTCGGTGGCGGATTACGTCAGGCTTTGCGATGAAAAGGTGCGCGATATCCTTTCGCGCGGGAAAACTCCTGTCATCTGCGGCGGTACGGGGCTTTATATCTCGTCGTTCGTGGATAATCTCCAGTTTGATGACTCGGGCAGCGATCCCAAATTCCGCGAGGAGATGCGCAAGCTCGCCGAGGAGCAGGGCGCGGCTGTGCTGCTGGAAAAACTGCGCGAGATAGATCCCGAGACTGCAGAAACGCTGCATGAAAACAATATCGGACGAGTTATCAGAGCGCTTGAGGTGCACCATATCACAGGTCACACCATAAGCGAGGCTAAGCGTATGTCGCGCGGAGTTCCGTCGCCTTATGAGTTTATCATGATGACGCTGGAGTATGAGAATCGCGAGAAACTGCACGAGCGCATAAATCTTCGCGTTGATCGAATGGCAGAGGCAGGACTTGTTGAGGAGGCGAGGCAGTGCTTTATGCAGCCTGATCGTCCTACTGCAGCGCAGGCGATAGGCTGCAAGGAGCTCTATCCGTATTTCCGCGGCGAAAAAACGCTCGAAGAGTGCCTTGAGGAGCTTAAGCTCCGTACACGACAGTACGCAAAACGTCAGATGACATGGTTCAGGCGCGACCCGAGAATACACAAAATTATACTCTCTGACACAGACGGGCTGGCTGAAGCAGTGGAAAAAGCACGCGAGATCGTTGATGGTATTTCGCAAAATGCCCTATAAAGGCTATTAAAATACAGCATATTCCATAATATTTTAAGTTTTTTGAAAATTTTTTTCAAAAAAATATAGCTTTTTTGAAAAAAGTATGTTATACTGGTTGTATATAGTTGGGGAACTATGCGTGAATTCCATATCCCGCGTTACAGATATTAGAAAAGGTGGTTAATTATGGCAAAAGACATCAATCTTCAGGACGTGTTCCTTAATCAGGCGAGAAAGGACAGGATTCCTGTTACTATCTATATTACAAACGGCTTCCAGTTCAAGGGCATCGTAAAGGGCTTTGATAACTATACCGTTATTCTGGATACAGACGGCAAGCAGAATCTTATCTACAAGCACGCTATATCCACTGTTACCCCCTTAAAGCCCATCTCCATTCTGGACGCTTACGACAAGTCTGACGAAGAGTAATGGAATCACGCTGGACGACCACTATTATCGTGGTGCTCTCGCTTTTCGTTATCGTATTCTTTCTTGGACAGGTGTTCTTTTCGGGCGGCAGTGATATCCGCACCGAAACGGCCTATGTCTATGATATGACAGAGGATATCCCGTTTGACGGAGTGTATCTGCGTAACGAAAGCGTTGTTTTCAGCGGCGGCAACGGCGTGCTGAACTATGAGCATGAGGATGGCTCTAAGGTCGGCAAGAGTTCCATTATCGCTTATCGCTACAAAAACGAGAACGATATTGAGCTCCGCAGGCAGATAGAGGAGCTGGATGCGCAGATAGCTGTGCTTACTGACGCTCAGAAGCTGGTCGGCACAGATAATTCCCAGCTGGAGACTATATCCAGCCAGATAAACTCCGTACATTCATCACTGGTGGATTGCGTCATCAGCGGCGATTACGATGCGGCTGACGAATACTCGAATCAGATGCTCGCTGCCATGTGCAAGCGCGAGATAGCAAAGGGCGAGAGTACAGGCTACGCTGAAAAGATAGCAGAGCTTAAGCAGCAGCAGTCGCAGCTCAGAGCGCAGCTTTCGGGCGATGTACAGAGCGTTTACGCCAACGGCACGGGCTACTTTGTCAGCGGCGTTGACGGCTATGAGGACAAGCTTACATTCGATGATGCCGAGAGCATCACCGCGAATGATATAGAAAAAATAGTGGCAAATCCCGATACTTCAAACGCTGCAAATGCGGTGGGAAAGCTTATCGCGGATTACCGCTGGCGTGTTGCGGGCGTGCTGGACAGCAGCAAGCTTTTCGGTGTGTATGAGGGCAGCACGGTAACACTGCGCGTCGGCTCGCAGAACACGGAGCTTAAGGCTACGGTGGTATCCATAAGAGATACAGGCCGCGGCGACAATACGGCGGTGTATGTTTTCGAGTGCGACAGACTTACCGCTGCGGTAGCAGAGGGACGCACGGCGCATTTCAAGCTGGTCGTAAACAGCTATGGAGGACTCAGAGTCTCCCGTGACGCTATCCGATACAACGAGAACGATGAACAGGGCGTGTACATAGTACGCGGTAGCAGCCTTGCGTTCAGGAAGATAAATGTTATCTACTGGGGCGAGGATTATATCATCTGCTCGCAGGAGGACGGCGAGGAATACATCAAGCTGTACGACGAGATCGTAACAGAGGGCAAGGATCTGCACGATGGACAAGTTGTTGAGTAACACACAGACGGAGTTCTCAGATATTAAGGAGAGCTATGAAAAGATCTGTGCCGATATAAAAAAGGCAATGGCTGACGCAGGTCGCACCGATGAGGTGAGGCTGATGGCGGTGACTAAGACAGTCGATCCCGGGCGCATAAACTATGCGATTGACCTCGGAGTTTCGCTGCTCGGAGAAAACCGCGTTCAGGAGTTTCTGGACAAGCGCGACAGCTACAAGAACGCCGAGGTGCATTTCATCGGCGGACTTCAGACCAACAAGGTCAAGTACATTATTGATAAGGTCACGATGATCCATTCCGTTGACAGCGTGAAGTTGGCGCAAGAGATAAGCCGCCGCGCTGCTCAGCACGGAAAGGTCATGGATATACTGGTAGAGGTCAATATCGGTGAGGAGGACACCAAGGGCGGAATACCTGCGCGGAGCGTAAGGGATTTCTGCAACGAGGTGCTTACACTCCCGAATATAAGGCTGAGAGGTCTTATGACCATACCGCCGCCGTGGTGCAATGAGGAAGTCTTTGCAGCGATGCAGGAGCTTTTCGAGGGCATCAAGGCAGACCCGCTGCCAAACAGCAGCGAGGAAAATTTCAGATTTGACACGCTATCTATGGGTATGTCGGGGGATTATGCGACAGCCATAAAGTACGGGTCCACAATTATCCGCATAGGCTCAGGTCTGTTCGGATATAGAAAATATACATAAAAATTGGAGGAAAATATCATGGCATTAGGAGATTTATTCGCAAGATTCCGTCAGAGCGAGGACGAGTACGCAGAGGACTACGAGGAGTTTGTAGACACTTCTTCTTCCGCTGTA
>JAZQEQ010000200.1:0-16620 GCA_045539055.1 Oscillospiraceae bacterium
AGTAGCCTATCCTCTCGCGCACCTCGGGCAGGTCGATGTCGTTCTTGTCACCGAAATATGTTACCTCACCTGCGGTCTTGTTGATAACACCGCAAAGCGCATCTATAAGTGTAGTCTTGCCTGCACCGTTTGCGCCGATAAGAGCGGTCGCAAAGCCCTTGGGGATCTCAAAGTCAAGCTCACCGAGGGTAAACTTGCTGTATTTCTTGGTCAGACCTTTTACTGTCAATATACTATCCATAATATTCTCTCCATATATTACCGAATGTTATTTAACCTCATAAGCAGTAGCGCCGTTAGCAAAAGCCTCGTATATCTTTTCAAGCTCAGCCTTTGCGCTCTCCTCGTCAGAATATTTGCCCAGCGTGGGAGTGCTGAGATTGCCGATACCCATGCCCCAGCCTACAAGAAAATATTTCTCGTCCTTTTTACCGCCGAGATTTTTCTCAACAGAAACTCTCACACAATCCATCAGATTTTTCTTGTCGTATGAAAAAATCAGCATGATCTTACCTCTCAATCAATATCATATAGCACGTTTATCATGTTCACAAGCTCTTCGCGGCTCATTCCTGCGAGCTTTGCGGACTCAATGGCGTTCTGCAGGTGCTGCTCCAGAAGCCTCAGATGCTGCTCCTTTACCATTTCCCTGTCCTGCGGATTTACGATGTAGCCCTTGCCCTGTACAGGAGCGATGAGCCCCTCCTCCGCAAGCTGCTCATAAGCCTTCATCGTGGTGATGACGCTTATCTTCAGGTCGCGCGCAAGGCCTCTTATCGATGGCAGATAATCACCCTCGGCAAACCTGCCGCTCATGATATCCTCTTTGTACTGGCTTGCTATCTGTTTGTAGATCGGGATATCCGAGTTCTGTAATATCTTCAAGCTAAGACCTCCTTTCGGTTAGCTGTTTATGTGTTGTATATACAGTATATACTGTTTATTTTGATTTGTCAAGGGGTTTTGCATAAAAAATACGCAGAAACCTGAAATTTCTGCGTATTTCATCTCAAAACATTATCCAACGAACCCTTTAGTGCTGTCAGAACCTCTGCGATTATACACAACTCCGCACCACTGCATCTACTCAAAATATGCTCTATCTGCGCAAGCGCCAGCTGTGGGTCCCTGGCAACAACATTATAAGGTTCAGGTATTTTTCCGTCAAGTTCATATATGCCGTACATTAAAAACCTCCTTTTATATTTATACATTTATTATATCACCCTAAGATATTTTAAGGTGCAAAATATTAGTAGGAAAATATCCTACTTTATCCCACTTTGTGCGTTTTTTCGGCATTATATGCTATCATCTTAATATGAGGTGATGTGATGTACGAGCAAAGGCCACTAAAAAACAAGGTCAGCGTTTCCATTGACAGCGATATAGAAAAAGCTATAAAAGAGTTATCTCAGCTTGACGACCGCTCTTTCTCGCAGTACATCAACCGCGTATTAAGAAAGCACCTTGAAACTATCGGATATGTCCCTGAGCCAAACGACGATAAATAAAAAAATTCCCTCATCAAAAACTGATGAGGGAATTTTTTATGTGCCCGAACTATCTGTTCGTTAATATCAGAAATACTTGTTGGAGTGAGCCTTAACGTACTCAACAACTTCCTCAGCATAGCAGAATGCCATGGAAACGCAGGTATCAGCACAACCGTAGTAGATAGCGATCCTGCCTGTGTCCTTGTCGCACAGTGCTGCGCAGGGGAATGCAACGTTCTGAACGTCGCCTACGCACTCATAGTACTCTCTGGGGTTGAGCAGGTACTCCTTGCAGCGATACTTAACCTTCCAGGGCTGATCCTTGTCGAGGATGCAAGCGCCGAAGCTGTATACAAAGCCGTTGCAGCTCTCGAGAACGCCGTGGTAGAATACCAGCCAGCCCTCGCTTGTCTCGATCGGGATAGGACCTGCACCGATCTTCTTGGACTCCCAGCCTCTGTCGGGAGCCATAACGTGTCTGTGCTTGCCCCAGTATGTCATATCCTTGGAGTGAGAGAGGTACATATCGCCGAAAGGTGTATGACCGCTGTCAGAAGGACGGGAGAACATTACATACTCGCCGTTGATCTTTCTGGGGAACAGAACGCCGTTTCTGTTGAAGGGGAGGTATGCATTCTCGCACTGGTGGAACTCCTTGAAGTCCTTTGTCCAGCCCACACCGATAGTGGGCTTCCAGCCGTAAGCGTTGCACCATGTGATCCAGTATCTGTCCTCGATCCAAACGCATCTGGGATCGTAGCCGTACTGCCAGGGGTTAGCCTCTGCTGTATCGGGATCATCGTTGATCCACTCAACCTTCTCAGGGTTGATGTTCCAGTGGATACCATCCTCGGAGAATCCTGCATGGATAGCCATGTTTCTCTCCTTGTCATCTACACGGAAAACACCTGCAAACTTGCCCTCGAAGGGAACAACTGCAGAGTTGAAGATGGAGTTGCTTGTGGGAAGCAGATCGCGGGGGATGATGGGGTTAGCGTCGCAGCGCCAGATAACATCCTTGCAGCCCTCGGGACGATCCTGCCAAGGCATATTGGGAATGCTCTGTCCAATGATTTCTAAGCTCATGGTCTTTACCTCTCTTCTTAAAAAATAATAATCGTTTTCACATTTGATACAGTCACAGTCTGAACTGTATCGGTTATCTAAAGTATAGCAAATAATAACTGATAATTCAATAGTCTTTTTGGATAAAGATTTCAAGATTTTTTAGTATATGTTTACTTAACAAAAACACGCTAAATTATTATTTTTTACCTAAAAATAGCAGAGGCAATATAACTGCCTCTGCTGAAATGCTTTTTATCTTGACTTTGCTATCATTTCCTTTACAGCCTTTACAAAGTCCGCTTCGCCGACGGGACGGCAGAAATAATAACCCTGAAGATAGTTAACGCCCTTGCTGATGAGCAGGTCTGCCTGCTCCTTTGTTTCAACACCCTCGGCAACGATATGGATGCCAAGGCGAAGTATCATGTCGATACAGCTGTTGAGAATGATGAGCGGCTCCTCGGGATCTTCGCCGAAGCACGGCCAGATAAGGCTCT
Source organism: Oscillospiraceae bacterium (assembly GCA_045539055.1). Taxonomy (GTDB): domain Bacteria; phylum Bacillota; class Clostridia; order Oscillospirales; family Ruminococcaceae; genus CAG-115. Next base: position 3,062 of record JAZQEQ010000200.1, read on the forward strand.
TATCAAGCTTTACAAGCTCAAAGTGCACCTTTGCCATCTGCGCAAGATTTGAATAGCCTGTGCCGAAATCGTCCATGGAGAAGTGGCATCCGAGCTTTCTGAACTGCTCCATGTTGTGAAGCAGCATATCGCCGCCGTCTATGGAAGCAGTCTCAGTGATCTCAAGATTGAAAAATCCCGGATGAACTCCGTATTTCGTCATCATCTTGCTGAGCTCTGCTACTATTCCGATATCAACGCTCTGTACAGCGGACAGGTTTACCTCAATATAATCTATGCCAAGCTGCCAGAGTCTTTCGCGCGCCGCAAAGCTGCACACCTTTTCAAATACGATGTTTCCTATCTCTCCGATAAGGCCCTGCTCCTCAGCAAGCGGAATAAAGTACTCGGGCGAGATAAATCCGACTGTTGTGGTATCCTGCAGACGCACAAGCGCCTCGGCCGAAGCATAGCGCTTCTTTTCTGCGGAATAGATGGGCTGGTATACCACGTTGAACGCCTTGGTGCGCACCGCTTCATTAAGCACAGCAAGCACAGACTTGCGGTAATTTCTCTTTTCTACCTCTTCATCGTTAACGAAGTAGATCTTGCCGCTCTCGTGATGGCAGTGCTCGCCGCCCAAACAGTAATCAAGTGTTTCGTAAGCCTCGTCGGGAGTTGTAGCATACTTCGGGCACTCTATTACAGTGAAATGATATACAGGAGTGTACATTCCGTCACCCGAAGCAGATGTACATCTGAAATCCCAATTCTCGCTGTACTGTATAACTCTGTCGAGCTCTTCCTTGTTGCTGAGAAAAGCAGTAAGCGAATTTGTACGGGAGTGATATATCCTCATGCCCGGCAACGCTGCATTTATCTGTACAGCAGCCTGCTTGATGATCTCCTTGGTCATATCGTAGCCCATGGACTTCTGCACGGTCTCTATATCACCGAGAGTAAAATTTATCATATAGAACGGCTTTTTGCGTTCAAACATTTCAGGGAGCATGATATGAAAAGCACGGCGGTTCAGCGTATCAGTTTCACTGTCGATATACTCACGCGGATTCTCAAATCTCAGATATACATACAGCACCATCAGCGATACGCCCATTGCCGAAATGAGCCAGTAGGAGGTTATGAACTGCACCAGCGCAACAAATATCCAGATGCACAGTCCTACTATAATGACCATTCGCGCATGGTCAAAGTCGGGAAGCAGCTCGCTGTTTTCAAGGCGCTTGCGCTTGCTTCTCGTGAAAAGCAAAACGAATATAGCTATTATGTAGATCGCTATGCTTATATACAGAACATTTGCCATGCTGCCTCTTGAGTAAGCGCCGTTCGCGTCAACTACATATTCAAGCTCGCCGAAAAGCACGAATCCCAACGAAATAAGGCAAGGTACGCTTGAGGCGAACAACAACAGCTTCGGCAGACGCTTCTGTGCACCACACAGCAGGCATACATATATAAATAACAGATATATCACAATATCAAGCGAACCGATGTAAACCTGATGCGCCAAACGATTGAGCCAGTCGGGCACCATTCCGATGTGCGTTATCGTGTAGAACGAACCAATATCGGCAAGCAGATTGATAAAACAAGCACCCCAGAACAGCGCAAATGCTTTTGTCGAGATTATCGGCAGCTTCTTACTGAACATAAAGTCAACCATTATAATAAGAAGTATACCGATAGCCAGCACCTGAAATTTAATACTTATATCCAATTAGATCACCTCATATAATAAATTTAAGTATGACTAAGTTTATATTCTATATTAAGATGCTTCCATTATAGCATAGATTTGTGTATTTTTCTATACCATAGATGTATTTTGTGCAATATTGCTTATACATCTGCCGAAAACAAGCGAATGACAACGCTATTTCGTAACTAAAACACGCTGTTTTATAAAAAGAAAACGTATTCTGTTGAAAACTAATGGATATGTTGATTACTTTGTTGAAAACTTTTTAGCCAAATTATACAATTGTCCACCGATAAGTTGGTTGATTATTCTGCAAAAAACAGAAAATCGCCTTTAAAAACGACAAAATCGAAAAATGTTGTTGACGAAAAAAAATCTTTTGGATATACTATAACCAAGAGATCAAACCGTATTTGGTCTTTTTGTGGCAAAATTTAATATCATTAAAGCAAAAGAAAGAGTACTCAGTACAGGCAAATATTATTTTTTAACGGAGGATTTACACCATGTGCATGAAAGACATCGAAGTAAAAAATCAGGTAGGTCTGCACGCAAGACCCGCAACTTTCTTCATCCAGAAGGCTAACGAGTTCAAGTCTTCTATTTGGGTTGAGAAGGAAGAACGCAGAGTAAACGCAAAGAGCCTTCTCGGTATCCTGTCCCTCGGCATCGTTGGCGGCGCTCAGATCCGCATCATCGCTGACGGCAGCGACGAGCAGCTTGCTGTAGACGGTCTTGTAAAGCTGGTAGAGAGCGGTTTCGCTGAGTAATCACCGGCAATAATATTGTTTTGTATTCAACAAGGCAGAGATCGGCGTAGGTTGGTTTCTGCCTTTTTGTTTTCGGAGGAAAAATGAAAAAAGTATTTCTTGCGCTCGTCGCTTCACTCTCGCTTGTTGCATTAAGCGGCTGCAACGCAAAAATGCCCGAGGGCTATGATGCGGTAAAGGCAGCTAAGGCGAAGTATAACACCCTCGACAGCGCACATACCACGATGACTGACCTCACAACAGGTGAGCTTATCATGGATTTCAGCTTCTATATAAACAGCAGAGATGAAATGATACTGAACTACTATGGCAAGGACGGAAGCGATGAAATGTATGCATACAGCGATGGCGGTCAGTATTTCTACAAAGAGCCGGGCAAGGAGATGTGGTCGGTCATAAATTCTTCCGACGAGGAGTATCTGTACAACATCTATAACCGCGAAAACCGCTATCCTTACGCTGACGGCGGCATATTCTTCCTTGACGGAACGAGCGTTACCGAAGCAACTGTCGATACCGATCCGGACGGCAGCATGACCGTGCACTATATTTATGACGCAGAAAAACTAAATCAGTCCACTCAGGGCATACTTGATGACGTAAGCAGCTTTTCAAGCCTTGAAACTACATTTGAACTTGATGCAGACGGTTATGTGATATCCTTCACCGAGGTCGGCACTGTAACGGATGCGGACGGCATCACCCGTGATGTAAATATGTGCATAAGCGTTGATAGCATGAACGCAGTTTATGAAATACCGTATCCGGTAGACAAGCTGGATAAGACCTCTTCGGACTGACCTTATATTTCCTATATCTTTGTGATATATGACGATATACAGGCATCAGATATATGCAACACCTACAAATAAGCCTCGTCAAAAGTTACAAAACGGTTACAAAAGGTTGCAAAATGGTTACAAAAATGCTATACTTAGAAAAGCCATCCGAGGCTGTTCGTTTTGTTTTATGATCCGAAGAACCAGTTAATATAGATAGGAGGAAACATGGTTTCCGAAAAAGAAAAAATACAGGAGAGCACCACCGAAGCAAACAATGAGCCCAAAAGTATCTATAATGGGTTTTACTGCTTTGGCGAGTATGTCTTTTCTGTGCTTATGACCGTGCTCCATAGTATATCAGGAGCATTCGGCCGATTTATCGATAACAACAAAGAGCATTTTGCAAAGATCGGTCGCGCTATACTTAATTTTTTCAAGAAAATAGGCAAGATACTGACACGACCATTCACAAGGCGTCGCAAGGCAACAAAGCTCGGCCTTTCAGAAGTAAGCAGGATACGCAAAGAAAAAGGCTTTTTCGGCGCATTCCTCGCCGTTATCCGCCTTATAGGCAGGGGGCTTTTCGGAAAACGCGGTCTTGCGTATTCGCTGTTCAATTATGCGTTCCCGATAGTCTGCATGGTACTGTTTTTCAATATCGTAACCTACGCAAACAGCATGACCTATGCACTTAAGCTGAACGTAAACGGTGACTTCATGGGTTATGTCGCAAGTGAGACCGTATTCACCGATGCTGAGCGTATCGTACAGCAGCGTATCAACTATATGGACAGCAGTACACAAACAGTAACTTTTGAGCCTACATATCAGCTTGAAGCTACAAACTACGGCGAAACACTGACAAAGTATCAGCTCGCAGATAAGCTGCTCACTTCAATGGACGCTGAAATTGAGTACGCCTACGGCTTTTATATAGGAAGCTCGTTCTACGGCGCGCTGGTAGATAAGACCGAGATCGAAGAAACACTTGATTCCCTGCTCGACATCTACCGTACAGATAACCCCAATGAAACAGTAGCCTTTGAGACCACTATAACATTCGAGCCCGGATTATACCTCGCCGAGAGTATAGTGGAGCCTGATTCTATAATTCAGGTCATAACAGCCAAGAAAGCGGTCGCTTCTTATTATACCGCGGTAGATGGCGATTCGCCGCTTGGTATCGTATCAAAGCTTGGACTGACAATGTCTGAGATGCAGGTGCTCAATCCTGAATTCTCCGAAAGCATGACGATCTATGTCGGAGATCAGTTCCTTGTCAGTCAGGACGAGCCCTTCCTCGCCGTTACTGTAACACGCACAGAGATCTACGAGGAATCTACCGACTACGAGACCCAGTATTACAACGACAGCACAAAGTATCAGGGCTCTACTGTAGTCATGCAGGATGGTATTGAGGGTACAGACCGCGTTACTGCCGATGTTTCTTACATCAATGGTGTTGAAGTGCGCCGCAAGGTGCTCAACCGCGTAACAGTAGAAGAACCTACTCCAAAGATCGTGGCAAACGGCACAAAGCCGCCACCGCCCGACGCAAACATCAGCAACATCGAGGTCGGCAAGATGCTCTGGCCCGTAGGCGGTCACAACGGCGGTCTTATCAGCGAGATGCCTTACGGCTACGGTGGATATTACGGACATCAGGGTCTGGATATCGCAGCAGATTACGGCACTCCGATATACGCAGCCGAAAACGGCGTTGTTACAATGGCAAGATGGTACAGCGGATACGGAAACTGCGTAATGATCCAGCACGACAACGGTATCGTTACTGTATACGGTCACTGCAGCTATCTGCACGTTTATGAAGGTCAGTATGTAACACAGGGCGAGGCTATCGCGGACGTTGGCTCCACAGGTCAGTCCACAGGTAACCACCTGCACTTTGAGGTAAGAATAAACGGAATCTGCATGAATCCGATAAACTACCTGCCATGGCACGCAAGAGCCCCATGGTGCGTTGAGTATTAAACAACATAGCTCCCCCGAAGGCGTTTCGGGGGAGTTTTTGCAACCGATATAAAATTATTCCGTCTAAATGTATGAGCTCAAAAAGCGGCGCTCCCCGCTCCGCTGAAAGGGGGAATTATTATGACAGACGAACAGATAGTGAAGCTTTATCTGGACCGCGACGAAACTGCGCTTGTAGAAACACGCACGATGTACGGAAAGCTTTTGCAGAGTGTTGCGTTCAATATACTGCACAACAAGCAGGACGCCGAGGAATGTGAGAACGAAGCGTGTCTTCGCGCATGGAACAGCATACCTCCGAACAAGCCGCAGAGGCTCTGCGCCTATCTCTGCAAGATAGCAAGACGGCTTGCGCTTGACAGATACGACTACAACCATGCTGCAAAGCGCGGCGAGGCATTGCCGCTGGAGGAGCTTTCGGAGTGCCTTGCTTCCGCAGGCTGCGCCGAGGACAGGCTGACCGAAACGGCATTTGCCGATATAATCAACGGCTTTCTTGCAAAAAGCGACCGCGATACGCGCGTCATCTTCATGCAGCGCTTCTGGTTCGGCTTCAGTATAGCCGAGATAGCAAAGCAGCTCAATGCAAGCGAAAGCAAGATAAAGACGCGCATCTCCAGAACACTGAAAAAGCTTCGCGAACACCTCAGAAAGGAGGGCTATGATATATGAAAAAGCTTAACGACGCACTTAACGAAGTGCATGACAACTACATAGAAGAAGCCGCAAAGGCGAGCCGCCTTGAGAAAAGCACCGCAAAAACGGTAAGGAATATAGCAGTTCCCGTTGCATCGGTTGCCGCTGTGGCAGGTCTTTGCATAGGCCTCAACAGCATGGGAGTATTCGGCGGAAAGCAGGGTGTTGATCTGCTGCCAGCGAACTCGGGAAGTTCCGCAAACGCTTCAACTTCGCAGACAGTACCGTATGAGCCAAATGACTATGACTTTCCGCAGCTTGCATATCTCCCTGTGGAGATACCGCTCTCGTTGCAGACGCGCTCTGACATTGAAAGCATCATCTTCGGCAGCGAGTTTCCCGAGATGCTTTACGCAGATGAGGAAAAGGTGATATTTACAGAGGGTGTCGGCGGTGTGTATGTGTTTGACTTCGCGACCGAGGAGATCACATTTGCCGCCGATATCTACGACAGCCTGTATCTCTCGGTAGATGAATTTGACTACACAGGCTACGACAGCTGGAACGGCGTCAGCATCTTCGCACTGGAGGACGGCACTATCTGCTGCTCCCTCGCAAGACAGCGCTTCAGCACTATTTCCTCGCACACCGATTATGACTACGAGTTCTATGTGCTGGATATGGATGGGCTTAAGCTCACGCGCGATGAGAGCCTGCACGAGAACGGCCCCGTCCTCTACGACGGATTGTTCGAGCTCCCATACGATGAGGACCTCCGCGCTATGAGCCTGAAGGGCGCGCGTATAGGTGACACAGGCGACTTTGTATATATCCGCAACTGCACAGCAGATATCGACCTCCTGCCCATGTACAATATGCAGCACATAGAGCTCCGCCGCTGGAACGAGAACGAGATCAGCGATATCGAGGAGTGCATGGACGGCGGCTGGTTCCCGTTCGATGACCCTGTAGGCAAGGAGACCACCATCTACTCTGGCTACTCCACAATATGGGAGGACGATGTAACTCAGCACAAGCTCTACATGAACGAGGTGGAATTCAACTTCGATACGCACGGCTCTATCAGCAGAGTACCCCAGGGCGATGTAACGATAAAGGGCGATATCATAAAGCTTGTAGAAAAAACAACAGACTATATCTGGCTTTACAGAGCGGAGGGCGACCAGCTTATCTCGCTTGATGTTGATCCACAGGCTGAAGTTCCCGAAAATAGCCTCGAAACCATGTTCACAAGCGAAAGGCTTGAAAAGATCGACGGCTACGCGCCGCTTGAGGATGCACTGGACGAAGCCTACAAGGCACTGGTGCTGCAATACGAGCAGGCGGTGCAGGACTACCTGAACGCAACGACCAAAGCAGAAAAGGACGCGGCGATGGACGGCATCCTCTGCTATGAGCCTGCTGTGCTGGATGTCGAGGAGACGCTCGCAAGAGCAGGCAGACCTGTCGAAAAGTCAGCTGTTGTAGATGTCGAGGCTCTTGACGCAGCTTCAGATAAGCTTGACACAACGAAAGATGAGATAGCGGAATACGAAGAAATGATTTCCTTGCTCAACGAGCGTGCCGAAGCAATGAGGGACAGAATCGATTCACTGGAGCACGCTTGCTATAACGCACCCGAGGGTGATATCGGCTATATCAAAGAGGAGATCGACGCTCTGACAGAAAAGTTGGACAACACAATCGCAGATCGCGATGACATCGATGAGCATCTCGCTGCCCTTGAAGATCAGTGCGATTACATAGAAAGTATGATACAGCAGATAGCCCAGTATGAGGCAGAAAGCGAATCCTTTGAGATGGAAGCCGCCTTTGTGAAATACATGAAGGAATATCTCGGCGCAGACTCCGTAAAGACAGGCAATGCTCCTGCACTCGGACTGATCATCAACAACGCGCGTTCGATCACCACATACTTTGGATATGACGAATGGCGCGGCGGCACTCATTACGGTATAGACATCGCGGCAGACGGCGGCGAGCCTATCTACGCTGCGGCTGACGGTGTGGCTTACGTTCCCGAAATGGGCAACGGCTGGTTCAACGGTTACGGTAACACCGTAGTCATTGAACACGAGAACGGATATTATACCGTATATGCTCACACAAAGGATGTTGTGGTATCCGACGGCGCAAAAGTAAAAGCAGGTCAGGAGATAGCCCATGTAGGAAACACCGGTAACAGCACAGGCAACCACCTGCACTTCGAGGTAAGAAAGGGTATCGAGGCAGTCGACCCGCTTGATCACATCGTGTTACCATCTGAAACCTACAGCAATTTCAATGCAATTATCGACGAGAAAAAAACCGAACTCTCGCCTACCGCCAATATCCCGCAGCTTGCAGCGCCGATAAAGCAGGAGCTTGCAACGCTTACAGAGCGCGCTTACGGCAATGGCGGATATTACGGTCACAACGGCATTGACATTGCCGCAGAATACGGAACTCCTGTCAACGCTGTGGCTGACGGCAAGGTAGTTGCCGCTGACTGGCTCGGCGGATACGGAATGTGCGTTATCTTAGAGCATGACGGCTACCTTACGCTGTATGCCCATCTGAGCGAATTTGACACGATGACAGGCCGCGAGCTTAAGGCAGGCGAGCAAGTCGGCTGGGTAGGAAGCACAGGACAGGCGACAGGCAGCCACCTGCACTTTGAGATAATAACTGCGTCCGACGATATAATCGACCCGCTGGAATACCTGCCCGAATTCATTAACGATGTATCTGTAAACTATTAAGATATCGTGTTCCCCGTTTTCCGACGGGGAACATTTTTTTAATAAAAAAACTGAAATTAACATTTCTTAAACATTTTCAAAACATCTTTTAAATATCAATATATTAAAATAAAGCCACAATAAAAAATAAATTATCAGGAGGCTTTATTATGAACAGAAACGATCAGGAATTTATGGTACAGAAGATCCGCACTCAGTACATGGAAAAGGATACCGCACACAGCGATCTCGACACACTTCGTGAGCTTGACGCCGAGGTAAAGCGTCCTGCAAATGTATTCGGCTATGTTTTCGGCATTATAAGCGCACTTGTAATGGGCACAGGCATGAGCCTTGTGATGACCGACATCGGAGCAATGCTTGGTATGACCGATACGATGGCTCCCGGCATTATCATTGGTATCATCGGTATGCTCATGGCTATCGTGAACTATCCCATCTACAAGAATATACTCGCTTCCAGAAAAGAAAAGTACGCAGACCGCATCCTGAAGCTCAGCGACAAGATCATGGCACAGGAGTAAAAGTAAAATGAACAAGGTTACAGAGTTTTTCAAGAACGCATTCCACGACATGAAAGAAAGCGCAAAGGCACAGCACGAAGTTGACAAGGCAAACTTAGAGGCGACCAAAGCCGAGTCAAAAGCACAGTGGGAAGAAGCCAAGGCTATGGGCGATCCCAACAAGCGTAAAGCTATGATGCAGGCAGAGCGCGACGGGCAGATCGAAGCCGCCAACAAAAGAAAAGCCGAAGCGGAAAAGCGCATTGCAGATGTAAAGAAATAAAACATAAGGCAGTCGGTATCGGCTGCCTTGATTATTACGTTAATATAAAACTCCTGCTTATTAAAACAGGAGCTTATGTTATTTCATCAGTTCGTCTGTAAGCCTGATTATCTCGGGAGCGATCTTTTCACGCTCTTTTTTTGTGATGTGATCATAGAGCGGATATGCGACCGAAACGGCGACTATTCCTATAACGCCAAAGACGATGCCTACCACAAGCAGTGTGTCAGTCCACACCATGCAGCAGCTCATCCCAAAGCCCATTACAAGTACTCCTATGATGCCGACAACGAGCGAAGCTATCGTTCCCTTTCGGGTCACGCTTGCATCCAGACAGCGCAGCTGCTCCATTTTATCCGCCTGCTTCGGCACATACTTTTCACGAATGCGCCTGATCTCCTCCTGCTGTTTTGCAGAGTAGGTATAGCTGAAAGTCTCTTTATTATCCATAATTTTCATTCTCCATGATGTGTTTTATTTCTCTCGAGTTCTTTACAATGCTGTAAACCGACATCGTCACAACGATCACGCTGACGCCTGCGCCTGTAAGCGCAATAAATATCCACTTCTGCTCGGCAGTAAGCTCTGAACCAAACTCCGTCAGCATAGCCGTTTCCAGCGAAAGCATCGAAACCAGAGCCGCCGCCATGCTTATGATCTTAGCCATAGACATAACAGGGCTGCCAAGCTTCTTGTACTTGAAAAGATTTTTTATCGCTACCACTGTTATCCAGAAAGTGTATAACGCCATAACATATATAAGGATTCCGTTATATTTGTACCCCTTGTTCTGATACAGTATCATCAGCACCGCGCCCGAAAGCGCAAGATTTATCGTCAGCAGGATGTATCCACACGATCTGGAGCGCCGCAGTTCTTTAAAGCGGTTGCGGCCTATTCCGATGCGGTTTACAAAACGCACAAGCAAAAAGCGCATGAGCGCGAGTATCGTGTAATAGAAAGCCAACACATAAAACCATGCCGAATGATACAGTATACCCGATACGATATTGAGCGCAACATAAAGCAGATTTATCACAAGCGAGCCGTACAGCGAAACATGAGTACGAAACGGCATATCTGTCATCAGTCGCCCACCGATAGGGTTGTCATATACTTTCTGCCTTGCTGTACGATAGCGCTTTGGTATCACCTTTATACATCGCATAACGATAACGCACAGCGTATAGAACGATAATACATACGCCGCATAAGCAACGGGATACTCCTCATAACCGTTTATAAATATCAGCACAAGCGCTGCCGCGCAGATCGGAACAAGCAATGCGATCGCCCAGATCGGCGGATAAAGAAGGTTAATCAGCCTCTTCCACTCCACCGCTATCACCCCTTTTCAGCCTTACCGTAAATGTGCTGCCCTTGCCTACCACGCTATCCACCTTTATATCCCCCTGCATGATGTCGACAACCCGCTTAACAAGCGCCAGTCCAAGACCGTTTCCATAAGTTGCACGGGAGGTGTCGCCCTGATAGAATTTCTCAAAGATATGCGCGCCCGTCTGAGCGGATATTCCGCAGCCCGTATCACTGACCTTTACGGTAGCATAAATATCATCCGCCTTAAGCGATACGGATACTGTTCCTTCATCATCGGTGAATTTAAAAGCATTTGAAAACAAATTGCTCCACACAAGCCCCAACAGCTCAGGATCAGAGCTGATAAAAACACTGTCATCGATATCAGTTTCGATATCGATATTCTTGTTTTCCCATATCTCCTCAAATTGCAGAAGCGACTGGCACAGATGCTCGCCAAGATCAAATTTCTTCGCCACAGGAAATATCTGCTGATTTTCAAGCTTATTGAGCTTTAAAATATTAGTGATAAGATCAGCAAGCCTGCGCGAATTATCCGTAATACCCTTTGCGTATTCTATGCGCTTTTCATCGGGCAGGTCGGGAGCCTGAAGCATCGTTCCGTAATTCTGCATGACAGCAAGAGGCGTCTTGATCTCGTGGGATACATTTGCGATAAAATCTGTGCGCAGCATCTCTACACTTCCAAGCTCTACTGCCATTTTGTTGAAGCAATCAATGATACTGTTGAAGCTTTCGTAAGCATAACTGTCCCCGAGCGGCTCTATACGAACGCTGAAATCTCCGTCCGTTATCTTTCTGCCTGCATCCGTTATGCGCTTTGTAGGTCTGTCTACCATGAGCTTACGGCGCACCGAGTCGATGATAGTAAAAATAAAACTTATCAGAATAACATTGCCGAAAGTGAGCTTTGCCGCCGTAGCTATGTTATCCTCGGTAAAAACCACTCCCAACGTATCCGAAAGTATCGTCATAAACAGCATCATGCAGCACGTTGCAACAAAAGCCGCAAGCAGGAAGAACACACACCAGTTATTGAACATATAAAAAAGACGTTTGAAATTTATCTTTTTCATTTAAGCACCGCCTTGTAGCCCAATCCGTGTACCGTTACTATCTCAAAGTCATTACATTCTGACAGCTTGCTGCGCAGCTTTGTCATATACACATCGACAGCGCGCGGCGCGGTTTCTGTATCGGCATCCCAGAATTCATCCATCAGCTGCGTACGGGTAAATGTCTTTTTAGGATAGGACAACAGTTTATAGAGGATACTGAATTCTCTTGCCGTCATGGGTATCTCCTCATCACCAAGATACGCTGTGCGCTCATCGGCATCCATTACAAACCGACCTATCTCCAGTTTTCGGCTTGAGGCTATCTTTGCCCTGCGCAAAAGAGCGCCGATGCGCAGAAACAACTCATCAAGGTCGATGGGCTTTACCATGTAATCATCAATTCCCACACGATAGCCCCGCTGTTTTGCCTCAAAATCATCTCTGGCAGTCATAAATAAAATGGGTATCTCGTTGTTCATCGAACGTACAATCTTTGCGAACTCAAATCCATCTGTGCCCGGCATCATTATATCAGACACGATGAGATCAAAAACAGTTTCATACATCGCATCATAGGCCTCATCCGCGCAAAGACAGCCCGTTGCCACATATCCGCTCTGGTTAAGAAACGTGCATACAGTACGATTCATCTCGCGGTCATCCTCAACAACTAATATCCTGAACATCAGAGCACCTCCAAGTTACTTTTCTCATATTATATCATGCAAATGTTAAAGTTTTGTTTGAATTGCAACTTCAAATGTATTTTATCACATTTTTCTGTGGAGTGCAATGCGCAAAAAACCTCCCCATTCCATACGGAACGGGGAGGCCATTTTGTTTTTTAGATCACAACTCTGTTACCGAGCCGATATTGCTTATCTGAGTGCAGCCTGAGCAGCAGCCAGTCTAGCAATCGGAACACGGAAGGGAGAGCAGGAAACGTATGTCAGACCAAGCTTGTGGCAGAACTCAACAGAGGAGGGATCGCCACCGTGCTCGCCGCAGATACCTACGTGGAGCTCAGGACGTGTAGCCTTACCAAGCTTGATAGCTGTCTCCATCAGCTTACCAACGCCGATCTGGTCGAGCTTAGCGAAGGGATCGTTCTCGAAGATCTTTGCATCGTAGTAAGCATTCAGGAACTTACCAGCGTCATCTCTGGAGAAGCCGTATGTCATCTGTGTCAGGTCGTTTGTACCGAAGCAGAAGAACTCAGCTTCCTTAGCGATGTCATCAGCTGTGAGAGCTGCACGAGGAATCTCGATCATTGTACCAACTTCGTACTTCAGCTCAACGCCAGCAGCCTTGATAACTTCATCAGCTGTAGCAACAACTACATCCTTAACGTACTTCAGCTCCTTGATCTCGCCAACGAGGGGGATCATGATCTCGGGAACGATGTTCCAGTCGGGATGAGCCTTCTTAACGTTGATAGCAGCCTTGATAACAGCAGCTGTCTGCATCTTAGCGATCTCGGGGTATGTTACAGCCAGACGGCATCCACGGTGACCCATCATGGGGTTGAACTCGTGGAGAGATGCGATGATATCCTTGATTGTCTGAACAGACTTGCCCTGTGCAGCAGCAAGAGCAGCGATGTCAGCTTCTTCTGTAGGAACGAATTCGTGGAGAGGGGGATCGAGGAAACGGATTGTAACAGGATTGCCTTCGAGAGCTTCGTAGAGAGCTTCAAAGTCACCCTGCTGGATAGGTTCAATCTTAGCAAGAGCAGC
>JAZQEQ010000201.1:0-3513 GCA_045539055.1 Oscillospiraceae bacterium
CGCCTCGGTGACAGCGTTTCTGAGCACCTCGTCGGGGACGTCTGCGCTTAGCGTTACCACCGCGCTTTTCGATGCAAGGCTGACCTTTGCCGATACCCCGTCAAGCGCGTTAAGCGCCTCGGTAACGTGCTTTACGCAGTGTCCGCACATCATGCCGTCTATCTTTATCGTTCTTGTGACAGGCTCGGATACGGCGGCTATGGGAGCATCTCCGCCGATGAGCGAGAGGTTGCACTTGTCGGCGCACTCGCACGGTGCATTTGCCGCTTCAACGCCCTTTACCCTGAAAAATCTCAGGCGCAGTGCATTAGTCACGACGCATACCGAGCTAAGGCTCATCGCCGCCGCGGCTATCATCGGGTCAAGCTTTATCCCGAACGGAATAAACAGCGCACCTGCCGCAAGCGGTATGCCTACGGAATTGTAGAAGAACGCCCAGAACAGGTTCTGCTTTATGTTGCGGATGGTCGCCCTGCCGAGCGATATCGCCGCCGCGGCATCGCACAGGTCGCTCTTCATCAGCACGATGTCCGCGCTGTCTATCGCAATATCAGTGCCTGCGCCGATGGCTATTCCAACATCTGCCGCAACAAGCGCGGGCGCATCGTTTATGCCGTCGCCTATCATCGCAACGCGCCTGCCCTCGGCTTTAAGCTTAGCGATATGCTCCGCCTTTCCTGTCGGAAGCACCTCAGCTATCGCCTTGTCAACACCTGCCTGCAACTTTATCACCTCAGCCGTGCGCGAGTTGTCGCCTGTCAGCATGATGACCTCGATACCCATCTCCCTGAAGCGCTTTACAGCCTCGGGACTGGACGGCTTTATAACATCCGCCGCCGCGATAACTCCGATAACGCGCTTTTCGTCCGCTATCAGCATGGTGGTCCTGCCCTCGGCGGAAAGCCTCTCAAAGTCGCTGTTTGCGGCTGTCGTATCTATGCTTTTTTCGTCCATAAGGCGCATATTTCCGATATAATACCGCCTGCCGCCGAGCTTCGCCGTGACTCCTCTGCCGAACAGCGTTTCAAACTCTGTCGCAGCTTCAGCCGAAAGCCCCATGCTCTCGCCCTGCTGTACTATCGCATCCGAAACAGGATGCTGTGCAAGCTTTTCTATGCTGTATGCCGCCCTGAATGAGCCGCTCTCGTACTCGATTATGTCGGTACAGCGCGGTCTGCCCTCGGTGATAGTGCCCGTCTTGTCAAGCACCACCGTGTCGATGCCGTGCAGTGCCTCAAGCGCCGATGCCGACTTTATCAGGATGCCGTGCTCCGCGCCCTTGCCCGTGCCTGCCATTATCGCAACGGGCGTTGCAAGTCCCAGCGCGCACGGACAGCTTATCACAAGCACCGAGATGCCCATGGACAGCGCGTGCGTGAAGCTGTATCCAAGCATCAGCCAGACCGCGAAAACTATCACGGCTATCGTCATAACTATCGGCACGAAAATGCCGCTTATCTTGTCCGCGATGCGCGCTATCGGCGCTTTGGATGCGGCAGTGTCCAATACAAGCTCGATTATCTGCGAGAGCGTTGTTTCTGCGCCCACCTTTTCCGCGCGGAGCTTTATAAATCCGCCCCCGTTTACCGAGGCTGTCATGACCCTGTCGCCCACCGTCTTTTCGGAGGGGATGCTCTCGCCTGTCAACGCGGACTCGTCTATCGCGCCGCTTCCCTCGATGATAACGCCGTCCGCAGGGATACGTCCGCCTGCGCGCACGATACAGATATCGCCTACAGCAAGCTCCTCGGCGCGGATAGTAAGCTCCTCGCCGCCGCGCTCCACCACCGCCGTTTCAGGCGCAAGCTCGGTCAGCTTCTCAAGCGCCTCGGCGGTCTTTGCCTTGGAGCGGCTCTCAAGGTACTTTCCGACAGTGATGAGGGTCAGTATCATTCCCGCGCCCTCGAAATAAAGGTCGTGGCGGAACTGATGCACAAGCTCCGTATCGCCGTTTGCAGTACCCCACATCATCATATACACCGCGAAGATGCCGTAGATGACAGACGCCGCCGCGCCAGTCGCAACGAGCGTGTCCATGTTGGGCGAGCGGTTTATCAGCGCCCTGAAGCCGCGCTCGAAATACGAGCGGTTGAGGTACATTATCGGGAGCGTCAGCAGAAACTGCGTAAAGCCGAATGCCGCACCGCCCTCTGCGCCCTCCAGAAACGAGGGGAGCGGCGCACCGAACATACTTCCCATCGAAACATACATCAGCACCAGCAGAAAGCCTATCGACAAAAACAGCCTGCGCTTCATCGCCCTTGCTTCATCTGCCTTTTTCTCCGAGCCGCTCTGCTTCGCCGCAGTCTGCTCCGCGCCCTTTACCGAGCACCCGTAGCCCGCCTTTACATCCGCCTTTATTATATCCGCGTCAGCAACTCCCTCGTGCTCCACCGTCATGGACGCGCTCATAAGGCTAACCGTTACATCTGTTACGCCATCGAGCTTTCTGACCGCCTTATCCACATGGGCAGAGCAGGCGGCACAGCTCATCCCCGTTACATTAAACTTACTTTTCATCGTTATCCCTCTTTTGCGTTAGTTTAAACTAACACTCTGTAGTTTATTATACAACCTGGCTTTGTGTTTGTCAAGCGCATGGCTTGCAATTCGGCCTGATATGTGGTAGAATATATAAGTACAAAAATGCTGTGAAAGGAGCAGGCAGATGTTCGGATTTTTCGGAAAGAAGAAGATAGGCAAGAGCGAGGAGGAAAAGCGCGCAGAGGCACTCCCCCGCACCAAAAAGGTACAGTTTGAGCCGATGAAGATAGCCGAAACAGAGGCTTTCCTCGGCGATGACCTGCGCAAGGTGCTGGAGCTTACCCCCGTGAACTACTACGCCACCAAGAACAGCTATCTGCTGTGCACCTTTTATTATGAGGAGGACTACTCCGAAATATATATGCAGTTCGAATACCGCGTTGACGACCTCGGCAGAGGAAAGAGCAGGATGTACACGATAGACAAGGTGCTGATGCGCGATATACTGCGGAAATTCGGCGTTAATATCAATATAACAATTGATAATTGACAATTCTTGTGTCGCTTCGCGACGATCAAAAAAAGCGGCTTTGCAGCAGCGTTGCGAGAATTTAATTGTGTGCGATGTTACGGCGTAGCCGTTTTGAGATCCGCGCCGCAGGCGCTCCGAAATTGTTCATTGTCAATTGTCCATTGTCCATTAAATACCGCTTCCGGAGGAGCAATATGAAACGTAATATTTTAAACACCCCGATAGATTTCGATAAAAGCGATTTTCTGAGCCTTGTTTCACTCTCGGCAGGCTACTGCATCGCCTGCCAGAATAAGATGGGCGAGCTTGTTATAGGCGACAACGGCTGGAATGTCGATGTAAAGGGCGGAACGATAAGATTCGGTGAGAGCGTGTTCAGGTCGGGCGTGCTCGGGTCGGAGTCCCATGAGAGCAACACATGGCTGTGGGCATGGGAGAATACCGAGGCAGGTCTTCCCGAAATTGCCGCCGCACCCTCGCGCAGAGCCAAAAAAGCG
>JAZQEQ010000202.1:0-5774 GCA_045539055.1 Oscillospiraceae bacterium
AGTTGCCAGACCGCACCTCCATTATATCAGAAGGAGGTTCCTTTTTTCTACTTATCGCTAAAGCTTTTTGGAACCCCCGGCACAGCCGGGGGTTTTCGTAATACAAAAAACTCCTCCGATATTCTCGGAGGAGTTTCTATATTACAATAATTTATCAAGCTCAACCAGCAGCTTCTGCTTAAGCTCTTTAAGTTCCTCGGCTGTGGGACGGTTATCGTCGCTGTACATCTTATCCATAGGATACCACCACACAGGGCCCTTGCCGTTGTTACCGTAATTCTCAATGTCGCCCGCTCTTCTCGGATACAGATGCCAATGCAGATGCGCATCGCCCTGTCCAAGGCACTCGTAGTTCATCTTCTCCGCGCCGAACGCATTCTTTACAGCCTCTGCGACAACTATCATCTCCTGCATGAATTTTGCCGAAAAATCCTTGTCAAGATAGAAAAGCTCAGTCTTGTGCTGCTTGCAAAGGAACAGAGTATAGCCCTTGAAATGCTGGTTGTCGCCGATAACAACATAGCCAGTTTCAAGCTCTTTTACGAAATACGGATTGGTTCCGCTTTTTATCATTTCAATTCTGTCGCATATTAAGCACATATTGCTGCTCCTTTCATTCTTCCTACTTCAAGCACATCGCATACTCGCATTCGTCGAGATCGCCCACGCTATAATAATCCTGCTTTGAATAAATAGGATAGATATAAGCATTTCCCACTAAATACACAATATAAACTTCATTGTTAGCATCTACGCCTTGTTCAAAAGCTTCATTAGCGGAAAGTACATCATATTCCCCGACTTCGACAAGAAAATCCGTATCATATTTCACAAGTGTAAGCTGACGGAACTGTCCGTTTGTTATCTGTATCCTGCAATCCAACCTATCAATGAGATCGTAATAATACAATAGCTTATCGCGCTCCGTTTCTATGGGAATATCACTGAATGATAAAAGAATGGAAAAATCAGCATCAGCTACTCCACCATCATTGTGTATTTGCTCTCTTCTTACACTAAACGAACTATAAACATCATATCCGAATATATCAGCCAAGCTTCGGCAAGCCTCGACCATCTCTGCACAACAACTCTCGTCAAGCTCAATACTATCATTATCAGAATCGTAGCTGTAATTTATCTCTGCGACAGCGGTCGAAAAAAGCTCGGATAAAATCAAGCTCTCCCGCAAGGCTTCACCGTCGAGCGATACATTTACGCTGTTTATATTCGCTAACACATTGTTTTCCGCGGCAACGCCGAGCAATTGCACAAAAGCATCCTTCTTGTTTTCAATCTCCGCGTCGGTATATCCTGCATATGTATATACAGGCAGCGAAACAATAGAACTGATATCCACAGACGGATATGTATCAGTATAATATCCTGACCGCATATATTTTGTCTGTTTTATGGCTTCAGACTGAGAAATGTCCTCGTCAGAAAGCGGAGCAATTGCCGGTGCTCTTCCGCAGCTACTTAGTAGCACGGTCATTGCAATGCAAACCCACACCGCTCTTAACCCGAAAAGCATTTAACGCTCCCTTCCAGAATTACGACACCTTTTCCGCAAATCTCTTAAACGCCGCAATACCCTCTTCATCGCGCTTGAACACGCCTGCGTCCAGAAGCACCTGAGCAAATACCGCACCTACCTCTTTGTTTATTATCTCGCGTACATTGTCAGCAGTAATGTCGTATCTCTGTGCGAATTCCTCTGCCCAGTCCGCGTGCTTTTCCAAAACTTCATCAGCTCTTACCGCCGAAGCACCCTTGCTTACAAGCACCTCTGCAAGCTGCTCCATCTCAGCCTTTAAACGTGAAGGCAGCACCGCAAGACCCATTACCTCGATAAGTCCGATATTCTCCTTCTTGATGTGGTGAAGCGTAGAGTTGGGGTGGAATATGCCGAGCGGATGCTCATCATCAGTGCGGTTGTTGCGAAGTACAAGATCGCACTCATACTCGTCGCCCTTCTTTCTGGCAATGGGAGTGATGGTGTTGTGCGGGGTTTCGCCCGAGAACGCATAAACACCCACGCTCTCGTCGCTGTACGCTCTCCACGCCGCGAGAACGTGCGCACAAGCCTTTTCAAGCTGCGCTCTGTCACTGCTGCGAAGTCTTATTACAGACATAGGCCATTTTACTATACCAGCCTTGACATCGGGGAACTTCGCCATCGAAAACTCATATTCAACAGGAGCTTTTTCCATAGCAAATGTGTAGTTTCCGCCCTGAAAATGCTCGTGGCTGAGTATAGAGCCGCCAACGATGGGCAGGTCCGCATTGGAGCCGACAAAATAGTGCGGCAGTATTCCAATTATGTCAAAAAGCTTTCCGAATACCGCATCGTCTATCTTCATCGGAACATGTGCCGCGTTGAAGATGATGCAGTGCTCGTTGTAGTAGCCATACGGCGAATACTGGAAGCACCAGTCCTCGTTATTTATCGTCATAGGAATAGGAATGAGATTCTGCCTTGCAGGGTGACCCACTCTGCCCGAATAGCCTGTGTTCTCATAGCAAAGCTGGCACTTGGGGTACGCCGCGCTCTTTGCAGTCTTTGCCGCCGCAATGTCACGAGGGTCTTTCTCAGGCTTTGAGCAATTTATCGTGATGTCAAGAGTGCCGTAATCCGATTCGTATTCCCACTTCAGATCCTTTGCGATACGTCCTGAACGAACATAATTTATATTCTTGCACCACTCAAAATAATTGTCGGTCGCTTTCTTCGGGGATACAGCATAGTCAGAGTTGAATTTGCCGATCACCTCGCGCGGAAATGCCGTAAGCTCGCCCATTATCTTTGTGTCGAACAGGTCGCGTGACTCGCCTGTGCCGCTGATAAGCCCGCTTTCTGCAGCGTAGTCGTTTATAGCGTCAAGTATCTCGTCGATGGTCATAGCTTCGCCGTTATCTGCTGTGTCGTTCCACTCGGTAAGTCCAAGACACTGGAGCAGGCGGTTGCGGCAATACACCTCGTCCTCGGGTGTGATGAGCTTTGTGTCAAGCGCGTATTTTAAGAGCTTTGCGATAAGTATTTCGATGTTCATAGCAGTGTCCTTTCAGAATAAATTCACTGTTTTTATTTTAGCATATTGCGCCAAAATAATCAATAACAAAATTCAATTCTGACCCTATATCCTCCTGCCTCCGAAAGCAGTTTCTGTACGTTCATATCCGCAACATATTGATAAATGAATACAAAAATCCGCTTACCGCTTGCAAAAAATCCGCGCTCGTGGTATACTAAAATAGTATAAGTATGTTCGGGTACTATGATAAACTATAAACAGTACCCCCGAATGAAAGAGAGGTTTAAAAAATGCAGGTAGTAGCTATCGTGGGCCGCCCGAATGTCGGCAAGTCCACATTATTCAATAAGCTTGTCGGAAAGCGCCTGTCTATCGTAGACGATACCCCCGGCGTAACACGCGACAGAATTTACAGCAAGTGCGAATGGCTGGACAAGGAGTTCATGCTCATCGACACAGGCGGTATCGAGCCTAAGACAGACGACATCATTCTCGCACAGATGAGAGAGCAGGCAATGCTCGCTATCGAGCGCGCTGACGCTATAATCTTCGTAACAGACATCACAACTGGCGTTACAGCAAACGACAGCGATGTTGCCGCTATGCTGATGAAGAGCGGTAAGCCTATCGTTCTCGCAGTAAACAAGGTGGATGGCATAGGCGAACCGCCACCCGAGATATACGAGTTCTATAATCTCGGCCTCGGCGACCCCATTGCGGTATCATCTGTTCACGGTCACGGCACAGGCGACCTGCTTGAGGCAGTGTTCGACCAGCTGCCGCCCGATACCGACGACGATTACGAGGACGAGGCTATCAAGGTAGCGGTTATCGGAAAGCCGAATGTCGGCAAGTCCTCGCTGATAAACTACATTGCAGGCGAGGAGCGCTCCATCGTTTCCGATATTGCAGGAACTACTCGCGACGCTATTGACTCCACCGTTGAAAGAAACGGCGAGAAGTTCATCTTTATCGACACCGCTGGTATGCGCCGCAAGGCAAAGGTCACCGAAAACATCGAGCATTTCAGCGTGCTCCGCGCGCTTATGGCAGTAGACCGTGCCGACGTCTGCGTTATCGTTATCGACGCAACTGTAGGCTTCACCGAGCAGGACAGCAAGGTTGCAGGCTATGCCCACGATAAGGGTAAGGCTTGCGTTATCGCGGTAAACAAATGGGACGCTGTTGAGGATAAGACCGACAAGACCATGAACGAGTTTACAAAGAAGCTCGAGGTGGATTTCTCGTTTATGTCCTATGCTCCGTTCGTATTCATTTCTGCTAAGACAGGACAGCGCGTAAACAAGCTGTTTGAGATGATAAAGTTCGTTCACGAGCAGCACGGCATCCGTATCTCCACTGGTGTTCTCAATGATATGCTTAGCTACGCTACATCGAGAGTTCAGCCGCCCTCCGACAAGGGTAAGCGCCTGAAGATATATTACATGACTCAGGCTTCTACAAATCCCCCGAATTTCGTTGTATTCTGCAACAGCAAGGAGCTTTTCCACTACTCCTATCAGAGATATCTGGAAAACCAGATACGCGAGACCTTCGGTCTTGAAGCAACTCCCATAAAGCTCACGATACGCGAAAGAGGCGAATGATGACACAAGGTTCGGGCAAAGATTCATTTCTGAAAAAGCACCGCGTGGTGCTGAAAGATTTTTATAGATCACAGCTTCCCTCTGTACTGGGACATCTTATCACTGTTGTAGCTGCTGTAGCTGCTGTGCTGATGCTTTACCCAATGGAAAACAAGCTGTTTTTCTGGCTTGCTCTCGGTGTGACCGCTTTTATGCTGGTGCTTCTTATAATGCGTGCTGTCGGCATATATCATACCGCCCCCTCAAAATACAGAGAACAGGTATCCGCTTTTCCCGAGGACGTTCAGGACGAGCTCCTGCGCGAATACCCCTCAGCGAAAATAGTAGGAACTCAGCGCTATATGAGCCGCGTGATGATATTCTTTCGTAACAGGGAGATATTCGCTGTTCAGTATAATGATATTGCAGGAGCAGCTCCCAAAAACCGCGACCTGCTGCTTTATGTGAAAGACAGCGAGGAACCGCTGCGCGTTCCTTGCCCTGCGAACAACATGAGTGCAATCGTCTTTGCGTATCTTCGCAGCAAAAACCCTGATATAAAAATAATCGGCAGTGCCGATCGAAAGGAAACAACTGTATAATGGAATGGATATGTTATATCATAATGCTTGCCGTGCCTTATCTGCTTGGCGGCATAAACACTTCAATAATAGTAACTAAAATAAAAACAGGCAAGGATATCCGCACGATGGGCAGCGGAAACGCAGGCTTTACAAACGCGCTGAGAACGCAGAGCAAGTCCACGGCTATCATAGTTCTTCTCGGTGACGTTGCAAAGGCCGTACTCGCAATGTGGATAGTAAGACTGTCGTTCCTTTATATCGGAGGAATAGACACAACAAATATCGCGCTTCAGATGAACTGGGTCGGATATGTTGCTACATTCATGGTCATTGTCGGTCATGTATTCCCTGTTTATTACGGCTTCAAGGGCGGCAAGGGCGTACTTGCTGCAATCTCCGCGATATTCACACTGGACTGGCGCAGCGCAGTTATCCTGCTCTCCGTGTTCCTTATACTGATAGCAATAACAAGATATGTTTCGCTCGGCTCCTGCATAGCGTCCTCGCTGTTTACAGTGACCTCGCTCGTATGGTGCTGCTTTGTGGATAACGACCCCTCGTGGATAATA
>JAZQEQ010000203.1:0-2495 GCA_045539055.1 Oscillospiraceae bacterium
GCGGTCAGGCTTCCAAGGCTACTAACGTAGGTGCGGTTGCTCAGTTCGCTGCAGGTGGTAAGGACGTTAAGAAGAAGGATCTCGCTGGTATCGCAATGAGCTACGGCTATGTATACGTTGCACAGATCGCAATGGGCGCTAACCCCGCACAGTGCCTGAAGGCAATTGCAGAGGCTGAGGCTTATGACGGTCCTTCCCTGATCATCGCTTACGCTCCTTGCATCAACCACGGTATCAAGGGTGGTTTGACCATTGCTCAGCAGGTTGAGAAGGAAGCTGTAGAGGCTGGTTACTGGCATCTGTTCCGCTTCAACCCCGCACTTGCTGCACAGGGCAAGACTCCCTTCTCCCTCGACAGCAAGGCTCCCACAGGCGATTACAAGGCATTCATGATGAGAGAGGTACGTTACAACTCTCTGATGCGTGCTAACCCCGAGAGAGCAACAGCTCTGTTCGATATCGCTGAGCAGAACGCTAAGGATAAGTACAAGCACCTTGTTGAGATGGACAAGATGTACAAGGCTGAGTTCGAGGGTTAATTCCCGAGTGTTAAGGCTTGAATAAACAATGCCCCTGACGGGAACGTCAGGGGTTTTGTTTGCCGTGAAATCTTCTTGTAGGGGCGAATCCAATATTCGTCCGTTATACTCAAAACACCCCGTAACGGTATCGTCATCATACCGAAACGGGGTGTTCTTATATTAACCTTTAAGCGGCACTGTGGCTGAACCGCGAAAGGATAATTTTAGCACTGCGCTACCTGTACCTTGCCGCTTGTGAGCGAAACATTCAGCTTGTGGCAGTTCTCGCCGCCGAGAGTTCCCGAGGTGCCCTTGCCGAAGTTCATAAACTGACCCTTTGCCATGCCGATATCGGTGCGAAGTGTTCCTGAAACTCCGTCGAATTTCACGTCAATACCTGCGCTTTCGGGGAGAGTAACTCCGATGTTGCCGCTTATTGCGCTGATGTCGAGGTCAGCATTCCATTCGTCATAGCGAACATCCACGCTGCCTGAGGTAACGGAGATCTTGCCCTTGCCCGAGATACCGTCGCACACGGTCTTGCCCGAAACGGAGTGCAGGCTGAATTCCTCTGCCTTGTAGCAGCTGACATTAGCGTTGCCCGAAACTGTGCAGACAGAAAGGCTCTTTGCGGTGGTAACGCAAGGTGCAGTGAGGTTAACGCTGCCCGATACTGACTGTATCTTCACATTGTCGAAGCAGGCGTTTACCATGATGCTTCCCGATGCGGTATTGAGGTCAAACTCCTCTGCTGTGACCTCGGCGATATCAGCGCCGCCGCTTGCGGTGTTGATCTTCAGCTTTGCAAGCTTCGTTCTTGGTACGAATACCTCGATCATGTAGTCCTCCTTAGGCTTGGGGCAGAACAGGCTGAAGGACATTTTTTCCTTAAATGTGAGGGTAGTGCCGTTCAGTACCGCGCAGAACTCGGGAGTGTCCTTGGGGTTGCTGTATTCCGCGCGGAACTCCTCGCTGTCGTGCTGTCTGATGATTATTTTTGCGCCCATAGAGCATACCTCGAGCGCGTTTATCTCGTTTGTGAATTTGTAGATCTGCTTTTCCATAATGAAAACTCCTTTCAAAATATGACTTTAATGTAAAAATATGGGTTTATTTTTGGCGCACTTGTGGTTGGGGCTGAACTCCCCCAAGGGGGAGCAGCTCCTCACAGTGTGCGGTTGTAACGTGTTTTAAGTTCTCGTGTATATCAGTCTTCCACGAAAGTAGGCGGATTGGGAGCAATGGGGGCATTTTTGTAGACTACATCGTCAGTTATAACAATATTGCCTCCAGATACATTGAGATAGATATCCTGTCCTGTACCTGCTGCAATTATTACCTCATCGCCGTTATTCATGGTCGCTTCTACACCTTCACAATCTACTTTGACATTTCCTTCCGTCTTGGTGCACTCAACAGTTGCAGCAATTTTACCTTTTTGTGCATTTAGCTTAACATCACTTCGATTAGATGTAATGTTGATTTCTTTGCCCAGATCGGTGAAGTTGATGTTGCCTTGACAATCGGTTAAGTTGAAATTACCTTTGAGCTCATATCCACCTAGATTGTATACATTGAGCTCTCCCGAGTTTACAGAAATATTATAATCATTTGTATAATAAATTTGGGGATTGTAGATATTACAATTTCCTTTTTCAACTGATATCTCAAATTTTCTGCAACCCGAAGCCCCTAGAATATCGGGCTGTGCTAAGACAAGGTCGCCATTTGCTACATCGACATGAGTAAAGTCCAAATTGATGCCAAGTATTTCAAGGTTGCCGCAATTTATGTCCATGTCCAAATTATATGTAGGAGAGGGACTGATCATCGGGTCATTTGAAGGCTGAGGTAGATAAATTTCAATACACTCTTTAGCACTGTCTGCAGAATTCAGATCGCTGTTATTCTCATCGAACTGTATATTAAGTGTATATTCATTTTGCCTTGTGATATATATTTTTTCGGAAAGCT
>JAZQEQ010000204.1:0-2737 GCA_045539055.1 Oscillospiraceae bacterium
CCCTTTATGGCACTGCGTTTTTGCTTCACAAAAACCGCTCACCGTCGCAGGTGGATATTCTTTTACAATATCGAATGTTTTTCGCTCGGTATAAATATAAGCCGCTGAAATTTCGTTCAGCGGCTTTTCTTTTTATAAAACGCGGTTTTCAGATATCCTGACGGGTCATGACAAAATATTATTTTATACCCTGCAATGCTATCGGATATTGCAATTTAACCAAAAATATGTTATAATTAAATGGTACATTAAAATACCCCTGAAGGAGGCATCGACTTATGAACAATGAGCTTATGAAAGCTGCTTTAATGGCAATTACAAGCAATACCAAAGATCTGATGTTTCTTAAAGATGAAAATTTAGTATATCGCGCGGCATCTATGCCATTTGTCAGAATGACAGGAAAGCGATTTGCCGATGAGGTAATCGGTCATACCGATTTCGAGATATTTGAGGACGAGAACCTTGCCAAGCGCTATGTCGCAGATGATCGCAAGCTTATGACCGGTGGCACTGACCTCAGGGACTACGTCGAGCCTATCACCGACGATCACGGAAACGCCAGATACGGCTCTACATCAAAATATATTCTTAAGAATGATAACGGACAGGTCATCGGAATACTGGGCGTTACAAAGGATATCACAAGAGAATACCTTGCGCGCAAGCGCTATCAGCAGGAATTCAAATACCTGTTCGAGCTTCCCGCGGATACATACGCTGTCTGCTATATTGATGTAGACGGCTGGAGAGTTATCTGCCAGCGCCGACAGAACATCTCCAAGGGCACTGTGCAGGAATGTCAGACGGTAGAAGAAATGTGCGAATTTGCATTAAGCTCTATCGTCGACACAAGCAGTGCTGCAGCCGAATTTTACAGCCACTTTACGCCTAATGTCCTTCACGGCATCTATTCAAGCGGCAGAAGAACACTCACCTTCAAATACGAAAGGCGACTTACGGATGGCTCTACACGCTGGGTCCACACCGAGGTCAACTTCCTCACAGATGTTGACAGCGGTCACCTCTGCGTGATGCCCTCCGCAAAGGATATCAACGCAATCAAGCTTGAGGAGCAAAGGCTCGTGAAAGCAGCGAAGCTGGACTCCATGACGCTGCTGCTCAATCGCGAGACCACCATGCAGCAGATATCTCATATACTTACCAACGAAGATGACAGAGAACACGCGCTGTTCATGCTGGATATCGATAATTTCAAGGAATTGAACGATACCCTCGGACATCAGGCGGGCGACGAGTTCCTTATCAAGCTTGCAAAAGAGCTCAAGAACCATTTCCGCGAAAGTGACGTAGTCGGCAGAATAGGCGGCGACGAGTTCTTTGCGCTGATGCGAAACGTTTCTGAGCATGATCAGATAGAAAGAAATGCGCAGGACCTGCTTGAGATCGTACAGAAGGTTGCCGCCAACTATCCTCAGACAGGGCTCAGCGGAAGCATTGGTATCAGTATTTATCCTAAAAGCGGCAGGACCCTGGACGAGCTTTATGCAAGCGCCGATTCCGCTATGTACTCCGCTAAGCGAAACGGAAAAAACGAGTATATTTTCGCATAAAACAATACAACGAACCGATTCAGGCTGCCTGTTTTATAGGTAGCCTGAATTTTTTTGTAATCCTTTACAAAAAACGATTGACATATAGGAAAAAAGATGGTAAAATAAAATAAAGATAATATGTAAACGTTATCTTAGGTTAAAAACTAAAATAATTTTCAGGAGGAATATCGACATGATAAAGTCCAGACGCGCTATTGCGTGTGCGCTCGCTGCAACAATGATCCTTGGCGTTGCAGGCTGCGAGGACGCTCCCGCAGGCAATGCCCCCGTTTCAAACCCCGACACCATCCAGACGACCAGCTCTGCCACATCAGCTATCACCTCTATCGACCCCGATGAGCTTGCTGCAACCGACGCAGAGATCAAGGATGTTTCCAGCGAATCTTTCGTTCCCGATGGCAATTCGGGCAAGATCGTATGGCTCGGCTATTACGATCTGATGACAGACGGAAGCGCTTCCGAGCAGTACAAGATCTTCACAAGCGACACCTACGGCGGCGAGATCGAGTATGTAAGCTGCTCCAGCGGTGCGGCTTACTTCGACAAGCTCGGCACTATGATCGCATCCGACACCTCTCCCGACATCGTACGTTATGAGTGGCTGTCCTACCCCATGGGAATGGGCAAGAATATGTATGAGAGCGTTGACGGCCTCATCGACATCGAAACTCCCCTTTGGGAAGAAATGTCCGATATCATCGATGACTTCGTATATCAGGGCAAGCACTATTATCTGCCCTACCGCATCACTCCCAACTTTGCTATCAACTACAACCGCAAGACAGTTATCGATGCAGGTCTTACAGATCCTTACGATCTCTACATGGAGAACAACTGGACATGGGATACATTCCGTGAGCTTATGATCCAGTGGTGCAACCTCAGCGACGAGAACATCGGCTACTGCGGCACAGGCGGTATGAGCTTTATCGCAACAACAGGCACTCCCCTGATCGACGTTAAGTCTGACGGCACTATCACCAACAACGCTCAGGACGCTAACGTAACACGCGCTATGGAGTACCTCTCCGGTCTGTACCGTGACGGTCTTACATACCAGAAGGAGCTTGGCGACTGGGTATCCCCCGAGCTCTGGGCTACAAATTCCGACAAGATCCTGTTCGTTGGCATGGGTCCCGAGTGGACTTATTCCGCTGCTT
>JAZQEQ010000205.1:0-2684 GCA_045539055.1 Oscillospiraceae bacterium
ATCCGGGACCGATGTTCTCGTCCTACTACGCTTCAAAGGCGTATGTCCTGCGAATGACGCAGGCCGTGTATGAGGAGCTTCGCGCACGCAGAAGCGGAGTATATCTTTCCGCATTATGCCCCGGACCTGTTGCTACAGAATTCCTTGACAAGGCAGGAGTGAGCTTTGCAATGCCGCCGCAGAGCAGCGAATTCGTTGCTGAATACGCGGTGAGGGAGATGTTTGGCGGAAGGCTGCTGATAACCACCTCGCCCATGATAGGACTTAGCAAGACGCTCAGCCGCTTTGCTCCCGATAAGCTGGTAGCTTTTGCTGCAAGACTGATACAATCGCACAGAGAGGAATATTAAGATGGCATCTTATTCGGAGATAACCGTCCGTTATGCAGAAACGGACTGTATGGGAGTGGTGCATCATGCAACCTATCCGATATGGTTCGAGATAGCAAGAACGGACTATATAAAGAGCGTGGGGATGAGCTATTCCGATATGGAAAAGAACGGCGTGATGCTGCCCGTGACAGGGATAAGCTGCCGCTATCATCTTCCTGCAAAATACGATGATACGCTGGTCGTAAAGGCGACGGTAAGCCGCTTTACACCTGCGCGTATCGAGTTTTACTACACCGTTACAAAAAAGGGCGAGGAGCAGATACTCTGCGAGGGCACAAGCTCGCACGGCTTTGTGGACGCGCAGAGCTTCAGACCGCTCAATTTCAAGAAAGCAATGCCAGACCTGTATGCGCGCATGGAAAAGGAATACCTTGCCGACAGCGCTGAGAAATGATTTCAGGAGAACCCGATGAAAAGAGTTATTATTTTAGCTGTAATTTTGCTTATAGGCATCGCGGCAGGCGTTATCTACACGCTCTATCCGCCCGAGCCTGTACAGGTGTCCGCTGCAATAGGCGAGGACGGCGAGCTTACGCTGGTAACGCCCGACAAGTCCGAGCCTGTCGTGACAGAGGATATAGTATTTTCGCACGCTGCGACCTTCTATGCGGAGAATATCGCGGTGGAGCTTACTGCACCCGAGGGCGCAGAGATATACTTCACCACAGACGGCTCCGACCCTGTTGCGGAGGATAAGTGCCTGTACAGCGCTCCTGTCGAGATAAACGCAGGACCAGAGGTCCGCGCGACTACTGTAAAGGCATTCTCTGTCATTGACGGAGTGCAGAGCAAGATACATACAAGAAGCTATGTTACGGGTACGGATGTAAACGAGCGCTTCAGTGAAGATACGCTTGTTTTCGTGCTGAGCACCGACCCCTACAATCTCTATGATTACGAGTACGGCATCGCTGTGCCGGGTAAGATATACGACGATTATGTTGCGGCTCATCCGGGTGAGGAGATACCGTATAACGCTCCGGGCAACTACTTCATGAACGGCAGAGAGTCTGAGCGCGACATCTATGTTGAGGTTTTCGAGAGCAACGGACTTAATGTCATTTCTCAGGCGGCGGGCGTAAGAGTAGTCGGCGGCTATTCCAGAGTAGTTGACCAGAAGTCGTTGAAGCTGGTAGCAAGAAAAGAATACGACCCCGAAAACGGCAAGTTCAAATATGCTTTCTTCGAGGGCGCAGTAAATGAAAAGGGCGAGCCTATAGAGGAGTTTGACAGAATAGTGCTGAGAAACGGCGCGAACGACCGCGAGTTTGCAGGTGTGCGTGACGAGCTTTCCCAGCAGCTTGCGCAGGATTATGGTTTCCCCGTATCGCAGAACACGACTCCCTGTGCGGTGTTCCTGAATGGCGAGTATTATGGATATTCGTGGCTGCACGAAAACTACAACGAGGATTACCTCGCAACGCAGTTCGGCGGCAACAAGGAGCAGTATGCGATAGTTGAGAATATCGAGGTACCCACACCTGACGAGGGCGAGGTCATTGAGGCTCCGCATCAGGATTATCTTGACGCGTGCGCTTATTACGATATGGACCTCACGGATGATAAGATATTTGAGGAGTTCTGCGAGCTTGTCGATGTAGAAAATCTGATGCAGTATTACTGTATGCAGATATTTGTTGCTAACCGTGACTGGCCCGGAAACAACTTCAAGGCATACAGATATTATCCCGCAGAGGGCGAGGAGATCACCTCCGAGCACATGGACGGCAGATGGCGCTTCCTGTTCTTTGATGTGGAATACGGCTGGGGTCTTTACGGCAACGGCTTCAGGGACAGAACGCTTACAGATCTTATGCGCGGAACTCACATGAGCGGCGAGAGTAAGGCGCTGATAGCCCTGCTGAAGCGTGCTGATATGCGAGAGCTTTACGCAAACACTCTGTGTGATCTTATGGCTTATGCTTTCAGCCCCGACCATATCAACGAGGTGCTGGATGATCTTATCGAAGTCAGCGACCCCGAGCAGCTTTATGCACTGGAGCTGGGACTTACCTCCGAGTGGGCGAGGACGCATCACTTCAACGAGAGCCGCCAGCAGATACGCGATTTCGCCGAGAACCGCAAGACCTATGTTATCGCGGATATGATGAAAAATCTCGGACTTCCGCTGGATATGTACGATGTTTCGGCATCCTGCTCGGGCGGAGCAGATATATACCTCAACACCCAGAAAGACACAGGCAACGTTGTTTACGGCTCGTATTTCATAAGCTGCGGAGTTACTATCCGCGCGGAGATGTACCAGGGCTATGAGTTCGTGAAATGGGTAGT
>JAZQEQ010000206.1:0-4665 GCA_045539055.1 Oscillospiraceae bacterium
TTTTATTAAATTTCAGATATAGTATTTTATATCGTACCAGCAAACGCAATGACCACTACATCACAAACAGCTGCTTTTCCATTATCGACCACTCAGGCGTAATGTACCTACGTTTTATTACTTCGGCTCATCCTTGTGGCAGCTGCCATGACACAGGCCCGCGTTGGGACAGCTCGTGCAGGCTCCGCCACAGGAGGACTTACCCTGTTTCTTATCCGAGATGAGCTTCCATGCAAGCAGCACGATCATCGCCAGCACCGCAAGTCCCACAACGATTGAACCAATATTATTTACGATAAAATCGATCATAGAAGCACCTCCTGACATTTTTACAGCAAGCCGTGACACGGCATCAGATATTACTTGACCTTAACGCTCTTGGTAAGCTTTGTGCTCTCCTTATAAGGCTTAAACAGCTGGAAGCAGATAGCAGCCAGAACAAGCAGCGCAACGATAAGACCTATAACATTCAGACCGCCTGTAAAGATAGAACCGATCTGGAATATCATAAGCGATATCGCATACGCGAATACACATTGATAGCCGATGGCAAACGCAGTCCACTTTGCATTGTTCATCTCTCTGCGAATAGCGCCCATTGCTGCGAAGCAGGGTGCGCAAAGCAGGTTGAATATAAGGAAGCTGTAACCTGCAAGCTGTGTCATGCCTGTGAAATCGGTGACCTTGAGCACAGCAACGACCTCTTCCTTTGCAACCAGGCCCATAATTGTTGCAACTGCCGCAGAAGGCTCGCCGAAACCGAGAGGTGCAAACAGCCAGCATACCGCGCCGCCGATCATTCCGAGGACACTGTCGGAAAGCTCCATATCAAGGCTGAATCCGAAGCTGCCATCAGGCATGGTGCCGAACATAGAGCCCGCCCAGATGATAACGGTCGAAAGCAGGATTACAGTACCCGCCTTCTTGATAAAGGACCAGCCGCGCTCCCACATCGAACGCATGAGTGCACCGAATGTCGGCATATGGTAAGCAGGAAGCTCCATTACAAACGGAGCAGGATCTCCCGCAAACATCTTAGTCTTTTTCAGCATGATACCGCTGATAACGATAGCTGCACAGCCTGCAAAGAATGCACTGGGAGCTACCCACCACTCGTTGCCGAACAGTGCGCCTGCAATAAGCGCGATGATAGGCATCTTTGCGCCACAAGGGATAAACGTAGTTGTCATAATGGTCATACGGCGGTCACGCTCGTTTTCGATAGTACGCGATGCCATGATACCAGGAACGCCACAGCCCATGCCCACCAGCATAGGAATGAAGCTCTTGCCAGACAGTCCGAACTTTCTGAATATCTTATCCAGAACGAATGCCACACGCGACATATAACCGCAGCTCTCAAGGAAGCCAAGCAGCAGGAACAGTACAAGTATCTGAGGAACAAAGCCGAGAACTCCGCCTACGCCTGCAATGATTCCGTCGATAACAAGGCTCTTCAGCCAGTCAACACAGCCGATCGCGTCAAGTCCCTGCTCCACCAGGACAGGAACACCGGGCACCCATACACCATAAGCGTCGGGAGATGGCATATCCTCACTGTCGATAGCCTCGTCCACAAGCGCTCCGACATCATAGCCAGCCTCGGCAAGCGCATCGCCGTAGCTGCCGTAAGCTTCCTCAAAGCCGCCGAAATCAGACTCCTCTATCGCGGCAAGTATCTCGCCCGCGCCTACGACATCCGCATCAACCGCAGACTGAACAAGAACTGTAAGCTCATCAGTAAAAATATTCTCATCTGCATAAGCAGATACGGCGTCCTCATACTCCGAAGCACCGATATTGAACAGATGGAAACCATCGCCGAACAGACCGTCGTTCGTCCAGTCAGTCACCCATGTACCTACTGTCGTTACCGCAACATAATACACAAGGAACATTATCGCCGCGAATATAGGCAGTGCAAGGATTCGGTTGGTAACGATCCTGTCGATCTTGTCAGAGGTCGTGAGTCCGCTCTTGTTCTTCTTGTCGTAGCAGCCTTTGAGCGCATTTGCTATGTAATTGTATCGGTCGTTGGTGATTATGCTCTCGCTGTCATCATCCATCTCCGCCTCAGCAGCAAGTATATCCGTTTCGATATGAGCAAGCTTTGCCTCAGGTATATTAAGTATCTCAAGCACCTTTTCATCACGCTCAAAGATCTTGATAGCATACCATCTCTGCTGATCCTCGGGGATCTCGTGAAGAAAAGCCTCCTCTATATGCGCAAGCGCGTGCTCCACCGCACCGCTGAAGTTGTGGCGCGGGATAGTGGGCTTGCCGAGTTTTGCCAGCGCGATCGCCTTTTCAGCAGCCTCCGCAACACCTGTACCTTTAAGCGCAGATATCTCGCAGACCTCGCAGCCAAGCCTTTTGCCAAGCTTCTCTATATCTATCTTATCTCCCCTTTTTCTCACAATATCCATCATATTTATTGCTACGATGACGGGGATCCCAAGCTCTGTAAGCTGTGTTGTAAGATAAAGGTTTCTTTCAAGGTTTGTTCCGTCAACTATATTGAGAATAGCATCAGGGCGCTCGCCGACAAGGTAGTTTCTCGCAACTACTTCTTCCAGTGTATAAGGCGAGAGCGAGTATATTCCGGGCAAGTCTGTGATGATTATATCTTCCTCGCCTTTCAGCTTACCCTCCTTCTTCTCCACTGTAACGCCAGGCCAGTTTCCAACATACTGATTTGAGCCTGTCAGCATATTGAACAGCGTTGTTTTGCCGCAGTTCGGATTTCCCGCAAGCGCTATCCTTTTCTCCATATTTGTCTCCTCTCGTGTTAGTCTGAGCTAACGCATTTTCTGTCAAAACCGCCCTCTCAGGGGCGGATGATCATAAGATCTCTATCATCTCGGCATCGGCTTTTCTCAGCGAAAGCTCATATCCGCGCACCATTACCTCGATCGGATCTCCGAGCGGCGCCACCTTTCGCACATATATCTCTACGCCCTTTGTAATGCCCATGTCCATGATCCTGCGTCTTAATGCACCCTCGCCGCTTACCTTCTTTACTGTCACAGTTGCGCCGATCTTCGCATCCTTTAATGTTGCCATTATGGTAATCCTCCTCTCAGAGCTGATATACGGCCAGAGTTAGACACTCCTAACCATAACCCTGATTGTACGGTTAGCATCTGCTAACCAATACATATAATAACTTAAAATCTTCCAAAAGTCAAGCATAAAATAAGGATTTTTTCGCTAAAAAATAATTTTCTACAATTGCGGTTAGTTTAGCCTTACCACAAGAAAAAAATTTAGCAGATTTGCACAATACTATTATAAAAATATAATAACGAAAAGCCCTGAGTCAGGCTCAGAGCTTTTGCTGTGATATTATTACATTTTTTCCGTTCTGCTTGCCGTAATACAAGCGCTTGTCTACCATACTTATGAGCGAATCCATCGTTTCAGCCTCGCTGTGATGCGCAAAACCAAACGTCATAGTAAGTTTAACTGTATCACCCTCGTGATCTACGCCATCATTTTTGATGCTTTCGTGTATCGCCACAAGTCGCTCAAGCGCCTCTGCCTTGTCTGCACGGAGTATCAGCAGCATCTCCTCACCGCCCCAGCGGCAAGCAACATCGCCATCAGCTACTCCGCCAAGAAGGTTTTCAGCAACCATCTTCAGCGCAGCGTCACCGCAGTCATGACCGTATGTATCATTTATCTTCTTGAAATCGTCCACATCGCCAAGCGCGACACAAAAAGAAGCGCCCTCCTGCTGAAGCTTCTCGAAAACAGGCTTTATGCTATGTCGGTTATAAAGCCCCGTCAGTGCATCGTGCGTTGCGGTATATTCAAGCGCGCTGTTGGCGGTCCGCAGTTTTTCAAGTAGCGAATACACCTCAAGCGAAAACAGCATTGAAAACATTATCAGCATCAACGCCGCAAATATCATATTGATCATCCTGAACACATAGATATCATTGTACGAAAGCGGGAAATACGGATATATCTCTAAATAGTTGACAGCAATAAGTGCCCCGCCTACCGATACCAATGCAACCAGAATAAAAACGACCGAAGTGCTGAGAAAGACACGGAAGCTGCACGAGAAAAACAATACATATATAGATATAGGAAGGATAACGATCGCATACAGATAGAAATTCGCATCTATTCCGATAAGCAATATACATGCCACCGTATGAGCGATGATCTCAGTATAAAAGGCGATCATCCAGCCATATCGCATCATTTTTGTGCGCTTGCTTATACTGAAGATACTTCCCAATACATAGAGCATAACGCTGAAGATATTGATGAATCCCAGCACATTGACATCTATTACAAAAAAAATCACCAGAAAGCACAGGTGCACTATACCGCCCGCAATAAACATCATACGATATTTCAGCGAGCTGCTGATATTGATATTATCCAAATTTACTTTCATCATTTCCCCCAAAGGTCAGAAATCGATCACACATTATTATAATAACAGATTTTGTAACCAAAATCAATAGTTTTTTGCATTTTATTGCATATTATACTTTTAAACAAAAAAATTCGACAAATATTTTTTAAAAACTCTTGACAAAGCAAATCGCATGTGCTATAATTAAATCACAGAAATCAGTAACGATTACTGTTATTAAGATTATAATTTCAGGAGGAATAAAATTATGGCAAAGTATGTATGTCCCGTAT
>JAZQEQ010000207.1:0-17192 GCA_045539055.1 Oscillospiraceae bacterium
AGCCTTTTTGTCGTGCGAAGCCCGGCAGCAAGAGCCGCACCGCCGACGCAGGCATCGTCAGATGCAAGCTCCATCAGAAATCCCGCTGCGCTCCACACAGCGCTTTCGCGGAAGAATTCCCATACCCGTCCCCATACTGTCTCTCTTTTTAATACTTTCCCTGTCATAATAACGTCCTTTCTATGTATGCCTGACAATTTCCCCATCGGTCACGCACCTATATATTACCATATAAAGGAAGTTAAAATTGTCAATAATCGCTGTAAAAAAAACAATTTGATGGTTAGTTTTAGTCAATTGCTGGAAATATCAAAAAAGTTTTGACAAAACAATATGTTTGTGCTATAATAACATCGTATAGTTATATTTCGCACATCAAACCGTGAGGTGTTAAAAATGAATGTAAATTTTGAAAAAGCAATAAAGTATATCGATCTCGGCAGCTACAACAAGGCTGTTGATTGTCTGACCGCCGCAATAAATGAGGCGAATGACGCAGGCGATGCCAGAGAAGCTACCCAATACAAGTGTGTTCTCGGCGAACTCTATGCGCAGCTTGAAATGGCAAAGCAGGCAACGATAGTACTGCAGGAAGTTGTGGACTATTGCGACGCAAATCATGCTCTGCCCGAGCAGCGTGAGATCGCAAAGAAATATCTCATTGCGTATGAAACAGGTACGATAAAAGCTCTGCTCGAGGGACAGGCAGCACCCGCTCCTGCGCCCGCTGCAAAGCCTGCAGCAAAGGCTGCGCGCCCCGGATATATCCCTCTTGTTCCCAAGCCTGTTCAGGACAAATCCTTTATCTCGAAACAGATGAGCAAAAAGCGCCGCTGATAGACCGGCGCCGCTGCGAAAGGCGGTAAATGACATGGAAAGACGCGATAAGACTAACTATTACCTCGATATCTCCCAGACCGTTGCAGAGCGCGGAACCTGCCTCAGACGCAATTTCGGCGCGATCATCGTCCAGAGCGACGAGATCATCGCAACAGGCTATAACGGTGCTCCCAGAGGCAGACAGAACTGCTCCGACGTAGGAAGCTGTACACGCGAAACGCTGAATATTCCCAAGGGACAGCGCTATGAGCTGTGCCGCTCTGTTCACGCAGAGCAGAACTGTATCATCAGCGCACCGAGGACAAGAATGATCGGCGCAACGCTGTATCTGGCCTGTCTTGACGCGAAAACAGGAGAGCTGTTCGGTGATGTTGAGCCTTGCTCTATGTGCAAGCGCGTCATCATCAACGCAGGTATCGAAAATGTCGTTATCCGTACCGCTAAGGACGAGTTTAAGACCCTTGTCGTAAACGACTGGGTAGAAAACGATGAAAGCCTCATCGGCAGCGAAGGATATTAAGATATAATGCAGCTTACAAACATAGGCGTTATCAAGGAGCTTTTTGAGCGCCACGGTTTTTCGTTCACAAAATCACTGGGGCAGAACTTTCTTATAAATCCCACTATCTGCCCTAAGATAGCAGAAATGGGCGGATGCAAGAGCGGTGTCTGCGCGCTGGAGATTGGCACAGGTGTAGGTGTTCTTACACAAGAGCTTGCTAAGCGCTGCGACAAGGTCGTTGCCGTGGAGATAGACACAGGTCTGAAGCCCATCCTGGAAGAAACACTTGCAGAATTCGATAATGTTGAGGTCGTGTTCGCCGATGTTATGGAAACAGATCTCAGAACGCTCATCGCTGAAAAATTCGGCGACAGCGAGGTGGTAGTCTGCGCAAATCTTCCATACTATATAACATCACCTGTAATTATGCGCGTGCTCGAGGAAAAGCTTCCCGTAAAGGCACTGACAGTCATGGTGCAGAAGGAAGCGGCGGACAGGATCTGTGCAAAGCCCGGAACGCGTGACTGCGGAGCACTCTCCTGCGGAGTTTCCTATTACAGCGAGCCAAAGATGCTGTTTAGAGTCAACAGAGGCAGCTTTATGCCATCGCCAAATGTTGACAGCGCGGTCATAAGACTCGATATAAAGCAGGACAGCGGACTTGATGTCAAGGATGAAAAGCTGTTCTTCAGGATCATCCGCGCGGCATTCTCACAGCGCAGAAAGCAGATAATAAACCCCCTCTCAGGTGAGCTCGGAATTTCCAAGCCAACGCTTGCGGAGGTGTTTGATAAGAGCGGTATTAAGCAGACGGCAAGAGCCGAGGAGCTTACGCTGCTGCAATACGCTGAACTTTGCAATAATATCCTGCCATTAAAGTAATGGCGGTTATTAAATTATAACAACAGAGGTAATTCATCATGAAAAAGACTATCAAAACACTTACAGCAGTTTTAGTTCTCGCTACACTCTGCCTCGGTCTGCTCGCAGGCTGTGCAGGCACCAGCATCATCGGCAGATGGGAAGCTACATCGGCAAAGATGGGCGACACCGAGATCAACCTTGCTGATATGGCATCCTTTGGCCTGACTGATTCCATGGCAATGGAATTCAAGGAGGACGGAACTATTATAGCTTACACAAACGGCGAAGCAAGTGCGCCCACTCCTTATACAGACAACGGAAACGGCTCGTACACAATAGCCGGAGAACAGGAAGTTACACTTGAAGGCGGAAGACTGTTCATGCGTTATGCAGGCATGGATATGGCACTGATCTTCACAAAGAAATGATCCTAACGGATACATACTCAACACTTCGGTGTATGAGTTTTGTATAAATGGCATAAAGCCAAAAAATATTTTTATGAGGTGTTATTATGAAGAAGACAATCAAGGCACTCGTAGCAGTTATGGTAGTATTCACACTCTGCCTCGGTCTGCTCGCAGGCTGCGCAGGCGGCAGCCCCGTTGGTACATGGAAGCTGACAAGCGGCTCTATGATGGGTATGGAAGTTGGTCCCGAGGCTCTTGCAGAAGCAGGCGCTGAGGATGCAACACTCGTTATCAACGAGGACGGCACTTGCACAGGTGGCGGCACATGGACACTGAATGGCAGCGAACTCGTCATTTCCCAGGACGGCGTTTCTATGAATGCGCAGTACAACGGTTCCACAATCGTTATTGATCTGGGCTTCATGTCTCTTACATACTCCCGCGCTTAATTAAACAAACGTACGAAAATCCCTGCCTAGGCAGGGATTTTTGGCTTGAGTGACAACTGCAAAAAACATTTTATGGGGTGTTATCATGAAAAAGGCCATCAAGGCACTGGCAGCAGTTATGGTGGTGCTCACGCTCTGCCTCAGCTTGCTCGCTGGTTGTGCAGGCACAAGCATTGTAGGAAAATGGGAAGCTACTTCCGCAAAAATGGGTGATATCGAATTCGATCTTGCTGATATGGAAGCCTTTGGTGCGACGGAAACAATGGGAATGGAGTTCAATGAAGACGGAACTGTTGATGGCTACACCAATGGCGAATATTCCGGTACAATGCCCTACACGGACAACGGTAACGGCTCATACACCGTAAATGGACAAACGCTCAAAATTGAGGGTGACAAACTGCTCATGCCTGACAATGCAATGAATATGACTCTTATCTTCACTAAAAGTGATTTCCCAATAATCATATCAGCTGCAGACTTCGCAGTTGACCCTGTTGGCACGTGGAAGCTTACAGCCGCCGAAGCAATGGGTGCGCAGATCGACCCTGCTACGATGGGCAGCGATAATACTACAATGGTGCTCAACGAGAACGGCACATGCACCGGTATTAGCGGCGTAACAAACGGCACTTGGAGCCTGAACGGCAATGAGATAGCATTTTCCGACAGCATCGGCACTACCTTGACTGGAACATTTGACGGCACTTATATCATTATTGATATGGAAATTGCTAAGCTGATATACACACGCGCATATCTCAACTGACAACGCACAAAGCTCCCTGCTCAAAGCAGGGAGCTTTTGTTTTATCCGTTAATTCTCATATTTGTCGCATTATGCGCATTTGTGTAAAAACTCTTGATTTTCGCAGGAAAGTGTGGTATGATATTCTACACTGACGAAAGGAGCTTGTTTATGCAAAAGAAAAAGCGCGATGCGGTGTCGCGGCTCTCAGAGAAATATCACAACTCAAACAAACATAGCATAATAGTGTATCTGATAATCCGCGGTCTTATTATCGGCGTTATGATAAGGCAGATGTTCCTCGGCGACTGGCATAATGTCTTTCTGTGCGGACTGTCACTGGTACTGCTGTTCATTCCGTTCTTCCTGCGCTCGACATTCAGGATAAATCTGCCGAGCGTTCTTGAGATAGCTGTGTTCGTGTTCGTTTTTGCCGCCGAGATACTGGGTGAAATAGCAAACTTCTACGGTCACATACCGATATGGGATACTATGCTGCACACTGTCACAGGATTTCTCGCGGCAGCGGTGGGCTTCGGTATGATCGACCTGTTAAACGTACATTCCAAGCGCTTGAAAATGACCCCACTATTCGTTGCGCTGGTTTCGTTCTGTTTTTCTATGACAGTAGGAGTGCTGTGGGAATTCGGAGAATATTCAGTTGACCGTCTGCTTAAATTCGACACGCAGAAGGACAGGATAATCACCGAGATATCCAGCGTAAAACTCAACCCCGACGGCGCAAACGAGGAAGTAAAGATAAACGGCATATCATACACGATACTTTTTGACGAGGAGGGCAACGAGCTTGCAAGGATCGACGGCGGCTATCTCGACATCGGGCTTCGCGACACGATGAAGGATATGCTGGTGAATATGCTGGGCGCAGTCGTGTTCTCAATGTTCGGCTTTCTGTACATACACCGCCGTGACAAGTACAAGTTCGCGGAGAGCTTTATAATTACGCCACTGGAGGAAGAAAAGGCGGAGGTAACGGAATAAAAACAGCGCACAGGCTTTCGTCTGTGCGCTTCGTTTTATTCACCCATGAACATAACTGTCAGCAAGCCCTTTGCCTGCTCCTCAGTCGGCATTCTCAGCACTCCCATATCCAGCAGATGCTCCATTACTCTCGTGTGCAGCTGACAAGCGGCATTCTG
This sequence comes from Oscillospiraceae bacterium, assembly GCA_045539055.1. Classification (GTDB taxonomy): domain Bacteria; phylum Bacillota; class Clostridia; order Oscillospirales; family Ruminococcaceae; genus CAG-115. The sequence continues at coordinate 4,974 of JAZQEQ010000207.1, forward strand.
ATTGAAATACCTGATCTGCTCGTGCATATGCTCGGGCTGCTCGAAAAGCTCCGCTTTCGTTGCTTCTGCGGCATATTCACGCGACAGCTCGGTTATCTCCTCGGGAGCATTGGGAATAAAGCTCCACCACTTCTTTTCGCTGTCACAAGTGATGAGGTTGCACCTGTACTCGCCGCTTTGCTTTAAAAGATAGCCCTTGTCGAGCAGACGCGCATAGCTTTCTGCATTGCTTGCGCTTTCAGGCAGCTGATCGTTCAGCCAGAAATACATTTTTTCGTAATCAGACGACCAATTATCTCGCCAATCCATTTTTCTGTCAGTCCAACGACAGTTTAACTGCCAGCTTTTCCACCACATTTTATCGTTTATCTCATCTCGCCACATATCTCCGCAGAACCCATAGCTTTGCCATGGCTTGTCGTCGCTCATATCCCAGTCAGGCTTTACGTCAACGCTTGCATACGCAATGAAATCACCGCCGTCGGGACGCTTTACGGAAAAACCGCCGTCCGTAATTTCAGCGGTACTCAGCTTATGCGAAAGGAAGCACACCATGCTCCATTTCAGCAGGTTTATATCATCGTCAGGCACATGAAGCCACTGAGGTATCTCTGTTATCTTTTCAAGCTCGGGCGCGAAGAATTTCTCTGCAAAAAGCCTTGAATACTTCGGCATTATCTCCTTATATATGCGGTAGTATGTTTCGTTAAACTCTGAGATCTGGATATGGGTGCGATACTTACCATTTGCAAGCTTATCTATATAACCGTATTCTTCAAGCACAGCGACCTCGTCCTCGACAAATATCGGATTTATTCCGAGCTCCTCTGCAATTTCGTTTATCGTTCTCGGCTGATGATACGCTGCGTATGCGATGTTCTGTGTTATTACCTTTGCAAGAAAATCCGCGGTATCACCCTTGCTTCCAACGCGTCCTCCGTGTCCCATGCTGTTGAAGCGTATCGGCTGTGTGCCGAGCGTTCCTGTTGTTCTTGTTTTCTCCATACCTTCCTTTAACTCCTTTCGCGAGCAGGCCAAATGCCATTTTACTGTGTTCTCTGGGATAGACAATAGCTCAGCTATCTCCCGTACCTTTTTGTCGCGGAAATAGTGAAGAATGATTATCTCGCGCTGTGTTTTGCCGAGATAGGTTATCTCTCGACGGAGTATGCCGCAGCTCTCGCTGTCGATAAGCTCCTGCGCGATATCGCGGCTGTCAGGGAGATATTCTATTCCGTCGACCGAAGTAAATCGCTTTCTGCTGTCTATATGCCGCGCATAGCAATTTTTCGCGACTCGCCACACATAGCCGTCGATATTCGCAATATCCCCCGATTTCAACAAGGCTTGGTATACCTGCAAGGTGAGCTCCGAGGTAAACTCCTCCGCCTCCGCGATATTAGACAGCCTTGACACTGCAAAGCCAAACAGCTTTTTAACATATTCGGTTATCAGTTTGTCAGCTTCGGATTTTTTCATCACTTTTTCCTCACTTATAAGAACGTTCTCAATAATATAGTGGAAGTTTTTTTAAAAAGGTTGGTGAATTTATGATAATATTTTTCTGTACTTATGTCAAGTATCTTTTCCCCTTGAAAAAATCCCCTCATAGTGCTATACTTTAAATATAAATAAACCTATCTGTGAGGTGCGATATGGGCGAAAAATTCTACGATAACCGCGAGCTTTCCTGGCTGAAATTCAACGAGCGCGTGCTGGAGGAGGCGCAGGACTGCGCAACTCCGCTGTTTGAGCGTCTGCGCTTCGTGCAGATATTCTGCTCTAATCTCGTTGAGTTCTTTATGATAAGAGTGGGCAGCCTGCACGACACCATGATGTTCAACCCAAAGGAAAAAGAAAACAAGACCAACATGACCGCAAAGGAGCAGCTTTCCGAGATAGCAAAGCGCGTAAAGTCGCTGCTGCCCGTAAAGGACAAGGCTTATGCGGATATCATGAAGGGCATGATCCCTTATGGGATACAGCACATCGCAGGCGATGCGCTCACTGCTGACGAGGACGCTTTTCTCCGCGCCTATTTTGCAAAGGAGATACAGCCGCTGCTGTTCACGGGCGTTGTGGATAAAAAGCACCCTGTGCCGTTCCTCAAAAGCGGAGAGATATACATTGGCGTTAATATCCGCAAAAAAGACGAGCCTGCCGGCAAGGTGACCTTCGGTATACTCCCTGCCTCCGAGAACTTTCCACGCGTTATCTGGATACCCAACACAGGCAAATTCATCCTCTGCGAGGAGCTTATCGCACGCTACGCTGAGCTTGTCTTCAAGAATTTCGAGATAATCTCGCGCTGTATCTTCCGAGTTACAAGAAATGCGGACATCGCGCCCGACGAGGGTCTGTACGACCACGATGTCGACTTCCGCGATATCATGAGTGAGCTTGTCAAAAAGCGCAAGAAGCTGCAGCCTGTGCGCCTTGAATTTCAGGGCAAGCCCTCTGACGATATAGTCGAGATAATCGCAAAGACTCTGCGCGTAAAGGATAATTTCATATTCCGCCAGAAAGCACCGCTCAACATGGGCTTTATATCCTCGCTTGAGCGCAAGCTCGAAAAGCAGAGCGAGCTTTTCTTTGCTCCCCTCGCTCCGCAGAAGTCGCCCGATATTGACATCAGCAAGCCGATAATCGGACAGATCAAGCAGCGCGATATCATGCTCTCCTACCCCTATGAGAACATCAGCCACTTCATAAAGCTGCTGGACGAGGCTGCTGATAATCCTGATGTGGTTTCTATTAAGATAACCCTCTATCGCGTAGCAAGGGACAGCAAGATCATCAATGCGCTTATCCGCGCCGCCGAAAACGGCAAGGACGTGCTTGCACTGGTAGAGCTTCGTGCACGCTTTGACGAGGAGAACAACATCGGCTGGTCAAAGCAGCTTGAGGATGCAGGCGTAAATGTCATCTACGGACTTGAGGAGCTCAAAGTGCACTCAAAGCTGCTGCTTATAACTATCCGCGATGGAAACGACATCTCCTACATTACGCAGGTAGGCACAGGAAACTACAACGAGCGAACCTCAAAGCTGTATACCGACCTCACGCTGATGACAGCGGACAGGGACTTCGGCTCTGACGCGTCTGTTGTATTCAATGCACTGACAGTCGGAAATACAGTGGAAAGCACTAACAAGCTGCTGGTTGCGCCGAAAGGTCTCAAAAGCCGCATAGTGGAGCTTATCGACAACGAGATAACCTACGGCAAGGACGGCTATATCGGCATCAAGATGAACTCCCTTACCGATAAAGACATAATCCGAAAGCTTGCCGAAGCTAGCCGTGCAGGAGTTAAGATCGAGCTTGTCGTGCGCGGAATATGCTGTCTTGTCGCAGGAATAGAGGGCGATACCGACAATATCCGTGTCATCTCGATAGTCGGACGCTTCCTTGAGCACAGCCGCATCTATATCTTCGGCAAAAACGAGCGCCGCAAGGTGTATATCTCCAGCGCGGATTTCATGACCCGAAACACCGAGCGTCGCGTTGAGGTCGCCGCTCCCGTGCTTGATAAGAGGCTCGCTGACAGAATAACTGCGATGTTCGAAACGATGCTCCGCGACAACGTAAAGGCTCGTGAACAGGGCGATGACGGCAAGTACCGCCATGTAAAGCGCAAGGAGGGCGAGGCTGAGCTCAACTCTCAGCTCTACTTCTATGAGGAGGCATACAAGGCTGCGGAAAGTGCGGTATTGCCGACAGAAAGCATCACTGTAAAGCCAAATGTAGTTAAAGTGAAGCTAAGAAAAGTGAAAAGATGATAAAACTTCAGGAGGACTGGATATATGAAAAGATTTTTAACCGCTATTCTCGCCGTGATGTTTTGCGTGGTAGCACTGACAGCGTGTTCGGACGGCGCAACTAAGGACGAAAGAGTCGACAAGGCGATAACCGCACTCAAAGAGTATTGGACAGGATACTATGCAGAGATGAGCGAATCAGAGAACGATCGCACAAACGGTGACTGGTATCTTGAGATCAAGAACACCAGACTGGTCGAGCTCGGCGAAGTCGAAAAAGATACTTTAAAAGATGTTGAATGTGTCGTAGAATTTATGATATATACAAACTTCTACGGCGCAGCGCCTTACTATACCGCCATGGATGTGCGCGACACCGTATTGATCTACAAGGATGGTACAGTCGAAGCGGGTACGACCATAGGCATCCCGCAGTATATCGCCATGCATTATGAGGCTCCGCCCATAGATGCTGTGCATGACTACGGCACACAATACAACGCTGTTTATCATCTCGAAGATCAATAAACTAGCGAAATACACAAACCAGAATAAATTCCCGCGAAGCTCGGAAAGGTAAAAACGATGGAAATCAAGGATTTTATACGCGTTAAGCTATTCGATTATTTCGGAGAAACCAATATATGGGGTAAAAGCGTTGGTATAGGTGTGGATTGTGATTGTATATCACTTGAAACAGCTCTGCCTATGATAAACAAGCTGATAGCCTTTATTGACGACGGCATGCACAAGATAGTCGCTGCAATCAACGAAGATAAACATATACTCAACAATATGAACTTCGCGGCTTCTTGGTCAGGTACAAAACAGGCAGACAACAGCTATGTTATATTTGACGACGCAAGAGTTCGCTTGCCTATCACAGCAGAAGACCTGTTTTATTATCTTCGTATTGATGGTATCGCGGTGAGTGCTGTCGGAGGAAAAGATATTGTATCCGCAAGCGTATATCTTGTCACAAAGCCAGAGTTCTTGAAAAAAAGCACGATAAAGTTTGTCATCGATAGTGACGGAAGCATCGAGCTAAAAGGACGAGAAGAGAAGAAACTCAGGGGATATTCCTTTGAAAATAAAGCTGATTTCACAAGAAATTTCGATGCAATATACCAGAAAAAAGTTGAGAAAGGCAATGGCTTTCTAAAAACTATTCCCAACCCCGACTTGTACCCTCTTTCGAACTGGACTTATTCCGATATGAAGCGCGAATATGAGCTTTCAGTAGAATTGTTCAGGGAAATGGGTTATTCGGACGAAGAATGTCTTTCGACTGCATATCGCTGTGTAACGATGAGTGCACACCATCACCACTTTGCCAGAACGCTGACTGAAATGCTGATGGCTCGTACTATTGATACTGTCTATCGTATAAAACACAATTTATACAGAAACACCAAATGGTATAAAGATGTGTATATAGACCGATTAGTAAAAGAATACCATGATGCTCCTGCAAAGGGATTTGTGCTGTCTACAAAGGAAAAAGCTAATTTTGAACAGGATATAGATTTTGTAATCAATCATATTGATGCTTTTCCTGTCGACGAACGCATACCGCAATCGTGGGTAGAAAAAAACGAACCGCTGCGAGGAATCGAATTTACTAATTTGGAGCTAGGCAGAAACCTCATGAACGAAATATGCAAGCATATCGATCCAGACCCCAAAATGCGTTTACAGAAAATGAGAGAGGCACTATCTCCTGCGGCTTTTGCGCTTATCACAGAATATGATTTCGGAAAAACTGATGCAGATCTGTTCGAGCAGTATGTTCTTCGACCGTTGGGGTTTAAAATGACCGAGCAACTGCGACGTTTTCTAGAATTGTACGACGGAACCGTTTTTGCTTATCAAACACATAGTTTTGGAATTGATTACAAATACTCATGCGATAACTTTGACGGCTATATGGTCAATGCCGAAGATTACATCGCGGTGGGCACAGATGGAAAATACTACATAAATACAATGCATGAGCTTTGCGCAGGCGATTTTGGACCATTTATCGGCTGCGACGGCAAAATATACGGATATGTAATGGGCTGTTTATGTCAGATGGCTGACAGTATGGAAGCACTGCTTGAAGAACACGCGCACAAAAGAGCGTTGGAGGAAGCGTTCGTCGCACGCAGAAGAGAGCTTGACAACAAGTATCTTATACCCGAGGTGAGAGTATCCTCTATGTAGGATCTCGTCACAATCCACAAACCAGAACAAATTCCCGCGTTTTTCTGGTAAAAATGCGGGAATTTTCGCTTAACCACTTGACAAATGGCAATTTCTTTGCTATAATAGCAATGTTGCTGTAATGTAATTTTACTTGACACCAAAGAAAAGGCGGTATTCATGGAGCGCAGCTTTGATTTTGTTATATTGCTCGATATTTATGGCGAGCTGCTGGCAAACTCCCAGCGAGAGGCTCTGGATATGCGCTATAATGCCGATCTCTCCCTTTCCGAGATAGCCGAGGAAATGGGCGGAGTGACAAGGCAGAGCGTACTGTATGCCATAAAAAAAGGTGAGCAGAAGCTCACGGAGCTTGAAGAAAAGCTCGGTTTTGCGAAAAGGCTGAACAGCGTTTCGGCAAAGCTTGAAAAGGCGGAAACGCTTTTGGCAAGTGACAGCAACAAGCATATTGATGAGATAAAACTCCTGCTCTCCGAGATAAAGAGAGAGCTTTGATAAAGGCGGTGAGAACATGGCTTTTGAAGGACTTTCGGGAAAGCTCAACGGCGTATTCGGCAAGCTTCGCGGACGCGGTAAGCTGAACGAAAAGGACATCAAGGACGCAATGCGCGAGGTGCGTATGGCTCTCCTTGACGCGGACGTAAACTACAAGGTAGCAAAGGATTTCGTTGCAAGAGTAAGCGAAAAGGCTGTCGGCGAAAAGGTCATGGAAAGCCTTACTCCCGCTCAGCAGGTAATTGATATAGTTCATCAGGAGCTTATCGCACTGATGGGCAACACCACAGCAAAGCTTGACTTCCCCTCAAAGCCGCCATGCGTTATCATGATGTGCGGACTTCAGGGTGCAGGTAAAACCACACACTGTGCAAAGCTTGCAAAGCACCTTATCGCGCAGAACCGCAGACCTCTGCTGGTTGCCTGCGATATATACAGACCTGCCGCTATCGATCAGCTGAAGATCGTCGGCGAAAAGGCAGGCGCTCATGTGTTTGAGATGGGACAGATAGATCCCGTAAAGATCGCAAGAGAGGGTATTAAATACGCTAAGGACAACGGCTTTGACGTTGTAATGCTGGATACCGCGGGTCGTCTGCATATTGACGAAACGCTGATGACAGAGCTCAAAAACATCAAGGCTGAAACAAATCCCAACGAGATACTGCTGGTAGTTGACTCCATGACTGGTCAGGACGCGGTAAACGTTGCGGAGAGCTTCAACGAGGCGCTCGACATCTCGGGTGTTATCCTTACAAAGCTTGATGGTGATACCAGAGGCGGTGCGGCGCTGACCGTACTTGCTATAACAGGCAAGCCTATAAAGTTCGCAGGTATCGGCGAGAAGATCGAAGATATCGAGCCGTTCCACCCCGACAGAATGGCAAGCCGTATCCTCGGCATGGGCGATGTGCTGACGCTTATCGACAAGGCTAAGACAGCTCTTGACGAAAAGACAGCAATGCAGACCATGCAGAAGATGCAGGAAAACAAATTTGACCTCAACGACCTTTATGCGCAGTTTGAGCAGATCGAGAAGATGGGCAATATCCGCTCTATCCTGAAGATGCTCCCGGGCGCAAACAAGATCGACGAGAGCCAGATAGACGACAAGAAGATGCCCAGAACAAAGGCCATCATCTCCTCCATGACCAAGAAGGAGCGCGAAAAGCCCTCCATCATTGACGCTAAGCGCAAGCGCAGGATCGCGGCAGGCAGCGGCACTAAGGTCGAGGACGTAAACCAACTCTTAAAGCAGTTTGAACAGATGCAGAAGATGATGAAGCAGATGGGCTTCGGCGGTAAGGGCAAGGGCAAAAAGATGCGTATTCCCATGAACATGATGAAGCAGATGGGCAATATGGGAAACATGGGCGGCGGCATGGGCGGCTTTCCGATGTAAAAGGAGTATAGAATGGAGATCGTTGTACTGATATTCGGTATACTGGCAGGCGGCTTTTGCATCGCAGGCTCGGTGTTCAATTGGGACTTTTTCTTCAATGCAAGAAAAGCCGCAGCTCTGGTAAAGATATTCGGCAGAACAGGCGCACGCATTTTCTATATTATCTTAGGCCTGATATGCATTATCGGTGCGATAGTATTTGTTGCTACAGGCGGAGCAAGTGCGGCGTGAGCCTGATACCCAAGCTTATGCAAAGCGATAACCGCTTTGATATATAAAATCTATGAAAGGAGAAAACTAAAATGGCAGTAAAGATCAGACTGAGAAGAATGGGCGCTAAGAAGGCTCCTTTCTATCGTGTAGTTGTTGCTGACTCCCGTTACCCCAGAGATGGTCGTTTCATCGAGGAGATCGGCTACTATGATCCCACTAAGGAGCCCGCTGTTGTTAAGATCGACATGGATAAGGCTAACGAGTGGATCAAGAAGGGCGCACAGCCTACCGACACTGTAAAGAGACTGATGAAGTAATCTACAGCTCGGTTTATGGCGGGCATTCGCCCGTTTGAACGATCACCCCAAGGAGGGATAATATATGAAAGAGCTTCTGACAACAATCGCGTCTGCCCTCGTTGAGGACAAGGCTGCGGTTCAGGTCACAGCAGACGAGCCCGACGCTGAGGGCGTTGTGGTTTATCATCTGCACGTTGCTCCCGACGATATGGGAAGAGTAATCGGCAAGCAGGGGCGTATCGCTAAGGCGATCAGAACTGTTATGCGCGCAGGCGCAGTTAGAGCCGATGAAAAGATCTCCGTTGAGATCGACTAAGAAAACACGAACGGCGGACATTATGTCCGCCGTTTTTGTATTCAATTGAAATTCGGAGCTAACAACGCCCAATACTATCAAATCGTTTCAAATTTAAAAGTACAATCGTCAATACTAGACGGTAAGCCCCAAGAGCAAGGCAAGCCATTCGTTTCAAAATATGCACATCGAATTGCGTTTTCAATTTCCGATCTATTATTGTTTAATTCAGGAGGTATTCTGACATCTATAATGCCGTACGTAAAATCAGCTTCCCATATCCAAAATTCAACCTTCATTTGCTTGAACCACATATAGAAAATAACAGGAGTTTCAACTCCACGTTTTCCGGTACAGACAATATAAATATCTTTTTGCCTATCTATTGCCCATCTACTATATTTTTCGTCCCAATTAGAACGTGCTATTCTTTCGTATTTTTCCTTGTCCTTCTCTGATACTCTTTCAATTACATACATATTTCGCACCTCACCAATCCCGATTTGTTACTAATTATAGCACGCGAACAGCCAAAAGTCAATAAAACGCAAATATCCCCGAGCTTACGCTCGGGGATAAGCTGTTTGAATTAAACTGTAGCACCCTTGGAAATAAATACGGGATAATCCTTGGAGCCTGTGATAGCGCGGTTCTTGCTGAGTGTTACATCCTTGTCTGCGATAGCGTCCATGAATGTAGCCTTCTCCTCAACAACACTGCCCTGCATAACGATGGAATCCTTGACAACAGCGCCCTTCTTTACAACAACGCCTCTGAACAGCACGCTGTTCTCAACCTTACCCTCGATGATGCAGCCGTCTGCGATAAGCGAGCCCTTAACATCAGCCTCGATGCCGTACTTTGCGGGAGCAACGTCACGGATCTTCGTGTAGATGGGACGCTCAAGGTTGAATACCTCGTGGCAGATATCTCTGTTCATCATGTCGGTGTTAGCCTTATAGTAGGTCTTCATGCTGTCGATGATCTCAAAGTACTTGTCGTACTTGTAGCCCATGATCTTGTAGTCGTGCAGCTTGTGCAGCAGGATATCTGTCTCAAAGCTGTACAGACCGCGGCACTCGGACTCTCTGATAAGATCCTCGAGGAACTTTCTCTTCATAACGAATACGTCAAGAGCAACGTTCATCTCGCCGCTGATAGCGGGTCTTGCCAGAACATCATAAACAACATTGTCGTCATTTACGCAGAGAACTGTCTTGGTCATAGCTCTTTCGGTGTTGTAAACGCCTCTGCCGTATACGCAGGTGATATCTGCGCCGCTCTTCTCGTGGAAATCAACGATGGGCTTGATGTCCATGTTAGCGATAACATTAGCGTCAGCCATTACTACGTACTCAGCATCAGACTCGCGCACGAAATCAGCCGCACCTGCGAGAGCCTCAAGTCTGCCGCGGTAGATACCGCTGCCCTCTCTGCCGTAGGGAGGCAGAATGTGCAGACCGCCTGTCTTTCTTGCGAGATCCCACTCACTACCCATGCCGAGATGGTTCATGAGAGAGTAATAATTGTGCTTTGTAATAATGCCAACCTGTGTGATACCCGAGTTTACCATGTTGGAAAGGGGGAAGTCGATCATGCGGTATCTAGCGCCGAACGGAACACTTGCCATCGCTCTGCCCTTTGTCAGCTCGGGAAGGTTTGCTTCATGCATATTAGCAAAAATAAGTCCTAAAACATTAGCCATACTTGCCATATCAAAAACATCCTTTCCTATATCAAATATCCTTGGAGATCATAGCCTTGGGAGCAGCAACTGCATTTGCGGATACATTTACATTGTGTCCGATAACTGCAACGCCCCACTGAGACTTGTCCTCAATACGCTCGGGACGATCGCCGACGTGCGCGCCCTCGCCGATAACGCAGTTCTCACCTACGATAGCATACTCAACTACCGCGCCCTTCTTGATAACAGAGCCGGGCATGATGATACTGTCTGTAACAACTGCGCCCTCTTCAACTGTAACGCCTGCAAACAGAACGGAGAAGTCGATAGTGCCGTAGATCTCGCAGCCCTCTGCTACCATGGAGTTCTCGATCTTGCTGTTCTCACCTGTGTAGTGAGGAGGCATAACAGGGTTTCTGGAGTAGATTTTCCAGCTGTCATCAAGCAGATCCAGCGGAACCTTGGGATCCAGCACATCCATATTAGCTTCCCAGAGGGAGTCGATAGTACCAACGTCCTTCCAGTAGCCGTCAAAGTGGTATGCAACCATCTTTTCGTTGTTAGCAAGCATCATAGGAATGATGTTCTTACCGAAGTCCTTAGTAGCACCCTCGTCGTTCTCGTTGTCGATAAGATGCTTTCTCAGCTTCTGCCATGTGAATACATAGATACCCATGGATGCAAGGTTGGACTTGGGCTCAGCAGGCTTCTCAGCGAACTCATAGATAGTGCCATCGGGGTTAGCGCTCATGATACCGAAGCGAGGAGCCTCCTCCCACGGAACTTCAAGCACCGCGATAGTAGCGTCTGCATTCTGCTCCTTGTGGAAGTCGATCATCTTGGAATAGTCCATCTTATAGATGTGGTCACCCGAAAGGATAACTACATACTCGGGGTCATATCTGTCAACAAAGCCGATGTTCTGGTAGATAGCGTTAGCTGTACCGGAGTACCATGCCTTGCCCGATGCTGTTTCGTAAGGGGGCAGTACATGTACGCCACCGTGCGCACGATCCAGACCCCAGGGCTGACCATTGCCTATGTATTCGTTAAGCACGAGAGGCTGATACTGTGTAAGTACGCCTACGGTATCGATGCCCGAATTTACGCAGTTGGAAAGCGGGAAGTCAATGATCCTGTACTTACCGCCGTAAGGAACGGCAGGCTTTGCCATATCCTGTGTCAGTGCGTAAAGACGGCTGCCCTGACCACCGGCAAGCAGCATAGCTACGCACTCTTTTTTGATGTGATTCATATATTTCCTCCTGTCCCGACATAATGTCGTGATTTTTTCAAATTACTTTTCAGCCGCAGCCTTCTTTGCTGCCTTTTCTGCATCCTTTGCAGCCTTTTCTGCAGCTACCTGACTGGGAGCCTTGCGCTTGTTCTTGATAGTGAAGAACAGAGCTGCCATAGGCGGCAGATCAAGCGTGATGCTGTACTGCTCGTTGTGCAGCGGTACTTCCTTAGCTGTAAGCTTGCCGTTCTTGACACCTGTACCACCGTATTTCTCGTCGTCGGAGTTGAACACCTCAACGTAATCGGCATAATACGGAACACCAATGTCATATACCTCGTGACGAACAGGCTGGAAGTTGCATACACAGATGACCTCATCGCCGTTCTTCGCGATACGTCTGAATGCGATAACACTGTTTGCGTTATCCTCGCTGGATATCCAGTGGAAGCCCTCCCAGCTGGTATCGCACTGCCAGAATGCGGGAAGCTCTTTGTACAGCTTGTTCAGATCCTTTACATACTGGTGCAGCTTGTAATGAGGATCAAACTCCAGAACATCCCAATCAAGACCTGTCTGGAAGTTCCACTCCTTGTACTGAGCGAATTCCTGACCCATAAACAAAAGC
>JAZQEQ010000208.1:0-8794 GCA_045539055.1 Oscillospiraceae bacterium
GCCCTGATACCAGATAACACCTGTCATGGTGAACGGTGCAACGCGCTTTACCATGCTGTCATACAGCACACCGGGGCTCATGGGATTGAGCGGAGAATGAGGTCCGGGGTATTTGTTGGGACCGCAGAACTCAAGACATCCGTCCCAGTTTGCATCGGGAGTGGTGGAATAGTACACCGCGCTCTTTTCCTCCCACTGTCTGTGGTACTCCTGATAGTCGCGGTAGTCCTTTTTCAGCTCCTCTAATGTTTTGCCCTGAATTGCAGCATCATATTCCTCAAAATAGATGGATGTTTCGCCGTCTGCGTAGCTTCTGTCCATCCATGCGCTTGCAGATGTTCCGCCCCAGTTGCAGCCGATGATGCCGACTGTAACTCCGAGCTCCTGCGACAGCTCCTTTGCGAAGTAGTAGCCTACCGCGCTCCAGCACTTTGCGGATTCCTTGTTGGAAAACAGATTCCATCCCATCTTGCGCTCGTCATCAAAGAAGCACTCGTCTGTGATACAGCGCTTCTGGGTGTAGTAGAAGCGGACATCGGGGTCGTCGTTTGCAAGGCTCTCGTCGCCTGTAAGACAATTGCGAAGCTCGTACTCCATATTGCTCTGACCGCCTGCAAGCCACACTGCGCCCACTGCGACATTTGTGAACTTCACGGTATCTGCTCCGTCGGTAATGGTAAGCTCAACGCTTTCCTGCGCAGGCTGCGGCTGGAGCACTGCAAGCCAGCGTCCGTTCTTTACGGTGGTCGTGACAGAGCAAGCCTCCTCGCCTGTTATGCTTATTGTGAGCTTTGTGCCGTCAACACCTGTACCGAAAATATTTACAGGCTTCAGGTACTGAAGCACCATATTATCACTGAAAATCCTTGCGGCTTCAAAATTCATGAGATATGTATCCTTTCCTGATAGGTATTTTTACCCATAATAATCTATTATTATTGTACAGCTTATGAAGTCAATTGTCAAGACTCCGGTAAAACGTTTTCATCATTTTTACACAAAAGTTGGCAAAAAAAGAACGATAAAGCACCTTGGCGATGCCTTATCGTTCGCATAGTCATTCATCGGGGTGGTTTTTGCGATAAGCCAGATAGCTCTCAAGGATTATCGCCGCAGCGACCGCGTCAAGGCTCTCCTTGCGCTTTTTGCCGCGCTTGTTGTTCTCGTTCATTATGCCGATGGCGGATACGGTGGAGCTTCGCTCGTCCCACATCTTCACCTCTACATCAACAAGCCCGCGGAGCTTCTCTGCAAACTCGCAGCATTTCTCGCTGCGCGGTCCGTATGTACCGTTCATGTTGATGGGATTTCCCACGACCACCATCTCAGCCTTGTTAAGCTTCACTTCCTCCGCTACCATCTCAGCACAGCGGTCGAAGTCCTTCATGGTGATTATCTTAAGCGGCGATGCGAGGAACTCGCTCTTATCGCACATTGCAAGGCCTGTGCGCGTATCGCCGTAGTCTACTGCCATTATCTTCATAGGCTCTCCTTGTGTCACATCTTATGCTCGCGCAGAAACGCGATAAGCTCGGCGGAGCAGTTCTCCTTCACAATGATGATACCGCCGACGCCCTTGATTATAATATAAAAATTGCGGTCCGTTTCACGAAGACGGTATATCTGACTGTAATCAAACTCTGTATGATTCTTGTCGTTGTCCTTAGTCATGTGATCGTCATAAAAACGCAGTGTCGCAGTCTTATTGAGCATCGGCGAGTTTTCTATGCGCTTCGGCGCGGAAGTGACCGTGATCATGATACGCAGCGCAACGCCCAGTACAGAGGCGATCATGATAGTGATACCGAAGATCTGGTATCCTAAGCACGTTACTATCGCGCCGCACGCAACAAGCAGCAGCATGGTGATGACAAGGCGCAGATAAAAATAGGTTATCTTGTTCAGTACAAAGCTGTCATATCGCCGCATCTCACTGTATGTGTAGTGGGTCGTGGTCTCAAACAAAGGCTCCATGGTTTCTCATCTCCTGATATTTTTCGCGCTCCAGCGGACAGAACGATTTCGCAAAGCGAAATCCATTTTCCTTAAGGGAAAATGGAAGTGGCGTCTGCGCCATGCGATCGCTTTAACGATCGCTGGACCATGGCTTTACCTGTCCGACGATCTCGGAAAGGCTCTTTATGCCGTTGTCGTCCATATACTTCGCAAGACCCTCGGTAACCTTAAGCGGCGCGTAGGGGTCTGTGAATATCGCTGTACCCATCTGGATTGCAGACGCGCCTGCAAGCATCATCTCGACAGCGTCCTCCCATGTAGAGATACCGCCCATGCCGATGATCGGGATATTTACGGCATTGAAGCACTGCCATACGCAGCGTACAGCCACTGGGAATATCGCAGGACCCGAAAGTCCGCCCACGTTGTTGTGGAGGATAGGTCTGCGATTGCGGATGTCGATACGCATACCAAGCAGTGTGTTGATTACAGAAATGCTGTCCGCGCCCTCTGCCTCAACAGCCTTTGCAATGTCCGCAATGCTTGTTACGTTGGGGGTCAGCTTTACGATAAGAGGCTTCTTTGTGGTCGCTCTTACAGCCTTTGTTACAGCAGCTGCGCCCTCGCAGGTAACGCCCCATGTCGCGCCGCCTGCCTTTACATTGGGACAGGAGATGTTGAGCTCTATCATGTCAACGCTGCTGTTTTCCAGAACTTCAGCAGCTGCGATGTAGTCCTCTAAGGTCGCGCCTGCAACATTCGCGATGATAACAGTGCCCTTGCCCTCCTCCTTAAGGCCGTCAAGGTAGTAGTCAACAAAGCCGCGCACACCGATATTCTGAAGACCTACGGAATTCAGGATACCCGAGGGGGTCTCGGCAATTCGCGGAGGGATGTTGCCCATCTTAGGCTGGATAGTCATGCCCTTGCAGGAGATACCGCCAAGCTCGGAAATGGGATAAAGGTCGGTGTAGCACTCGCCGTTGCCGTAAGCGCCCGACGCCATGATGACGGGGTTTTTAAACTCTACCCCAGCGATTTTTACAGAAAGATCAGCCATTGAACTTTACCTCCTTAGCGTCGAATACAGGACCGTCCTTACATACTCTAGAATAATGCTCTACGCCGTTGCGAACAGTCATGCAGCTGCACACAACGCAAGCACCTACGCCGCAGCCCATACGCTGCTCAAGCGATACACGGCAGGGAATATTGTTGTCTTCGCACTCCTTTACGACAGCCTTTATCATAGGCTCAGGACCGCACGCGCACACCATATCAACTCCGCCTCTTGCGATCTCCTCGGTGAGGGGCGTTGTTACAACGCCGTGGTAGCCGACAGAACCGTCATCTGTGCAGACGATGGTCTTTGCGCCGAATGCAGCAAATTCCTTATCAAGAATTACCTTATCATAGCTTCTGAAGCCGAGGATAGCGGTGCAGTTTTCGCCGTGGCTCTTTGCAATGCCGAGCAGCGGAGGAACTCCGATACCGCCGCCTACAACGATGACCTTCTTGCCCACAGGAGCCTTGAAGCCGTTTCCGAGAGGACCGAGCACATCAAGATTTTCGCCCTCATTCACACGGGAGATGACCTCTGTTCCCTTGCCGCGCACCTCGAACACAAAGCGAAGTGTTCCCTGCTCCTTATCTATCTCACAGATAGAGATAGGGCGGCGCAAAGTATAGCCGTCAGCAAGGATATTTGCAAACTGACCTACCTCGGCAGCATTAGCTGCGTCGGGGCATTTTACTGTTACAGAGAAGATGCCGCCTGCAAGTGCTTTCTTCTCGATGACCTGATATTTGTCACAGAAATAACTCATATTTCCTCCTCGGTATTTTCATTTTCTTCGGCTTTATCCTCTTTTTTCGCAACAACTGCTTTCACCTGCACTGCATCAGACTTTGCGGTCTGCGGCTTTGCGGTGATGCTGACAAGTCTGTGCGAGGTGTATCTGATAATTATGAGTATAAGCACCACGCAAAGCAATGTGAGCCAGCTGAACCATGTCAGCCCGAACATTGAATTGAGCAGCTTGTCCTGCGCAACACACATCATATCAAACACTATCATGAGCGCGGGGATCTTGCACAGCGACACACCGAACGCATAAGCGTCGTAGCAATTCTGCGCATTGCGCTTGTTTACGTCGTAGCTCGACAGCTTGTGGCTCTTCAGTACCAATACTATGTAGACTACCAGCACTGCCAGTGCCAGCACGGGGAATATCCACGCAAGATGCTGCTTCCACTCGTAATTGGGATCGTTCTTCAGCAGCGTTTCCACAGCAGCGGGATTGTTCATGTCGAACATCGAGTAAAAGTCCTCATAGTTCTTGAAAAACGTGAATGTCGCGGATACTATCAGCACCACAAGTCCCAGCGACAGCACATCGGCTATCATGCGCGGGATACGGTATGTGCGTTTAACGGGGTATTTGCCGATCTTCATTATTTTTCCTTTCTGGAATACCCGAAAACGGCGAGAGAAGATCCCGCCGTTTGGGTTAGAAATTGAATTAAGATTTTGAGCTTATCACAATCCACTATCTCATACTCAGACGAGCGAGAAGTGCGTAGATTCAAGGAAGCTGTGCAACGGCTAGGCTTTGTGCCTGCCGTTGTGCAGTTGACGCAGAAGATGCGTGCTTATCGTTCGTCTGTCAGATGGTGGTGATGTCTACCATCTCAACATCATCTACGCTCTTGTGCATCTCAAGACACTCAAGCAGTGCGTTTGCTGTGTCGATAGAGGTCAGGCACGCGATGGAACGCTCAACTGCCTTACGACGCATCCTTACGCTGTCGCGAGAGGGCTTTCTGCCTGTCTCGGAGGTAGAGATAACGTAGTTAATCTTGCCGCTCTCAAGCAGGGAGATAACATTGGGCTCGCCCTCGGAGATACGGTAAACGTGGTTTGCAGCGATCATGTTTCTGTTAAGGATAGAAGCTGTACCGCTGGTTGCGTAGATCTCGAAGCCGAGAGCCTCGAAACGGCTTGCGATCTCGATAACATCGTGCTTGTCGCCGTCCTTTACGGAGATGAGAACGCCGCCCTTGTCGTACATCTTGTAGCCTGCAGCTGTAAGACCCTTTAAGAGAGCCTCGCCGAATGTTCTTGCGATACCAAGGCACTCACCTGTGGACTTCATCTCGGGGCCGAGCTGGTTGTCAACATCGTGCAGCTTCTCAAAGCTGAATACGGGAACCTTAACAGCGATATAGTCAGCGTTGGGATAAAGACCGCTCTTGTAGCCCATATCCTTCAGCTTCTTGCCGAGCAGTATCTTTGTAGCGAGGTCTACCATGGGAACGCCTGTAACCTTGCTGATATAGGGAACTGTTCTGGAAGAACGGGGGTTAACCTCGATAACGAATACCTCGTGGTTGTAAACAACGTACTGGATGTTTACAAGACCGATAACGTGCAGAGCCTTTGCGAGCTTCTCTGTGTAGTCGATGATGACGCGCTTGATGTGCTCGGTGAGGTTCTGGCAGGGGTAGATAGAGATGGAGTCACCGGAGTGAACGCCTGCGCGCTCAACGTGCTCCATGATACCGGGAATGAGGAAGTCCTCGCCGTCGCAGATAGCGTCGACCTCTACCTCTGTACCCATCATATACTTATCGATAAGAACGGGGTTTTCAAGCTCTGTTGCGGTGATGATCTCCATATATTCCTGAACATCATTGTCGCAGTGAGCGATGATCATGTTCTGACCGCCGAGAACGTAGGAAGGACGCAGCAGAACAGGATAGCCGAGCTTGTTTGCGGCTGTAAGAGCCTCTTCTGTTGTAAATACCGTTGTACCCTCAGGTCTCGGGATACCGCACTTTTCAAGCAGCTCGTCAAACAGCTCTCTGTCCTCAGCCGCGTCAACGTCAGCGGCAGCTGTACCGAGGATCTTAACACCGAGGTCTGTCAGATGCTTGATGAGCTTGATAGCTGTCTGACCGCCGAACTGAACTACGACACCGTAGGGCTTCTCAGTTTCGATAAGTGCCTCAACGTCCTCGCGTGTGAGGGGGTCGAAGTAGAGTCTGTCGCCTGTATCAAAGTCAGTGGAAACTGTTTCGGGGTTGTTGTTGCAGATGATAGCCTCGCAGCCCTCCTCCTTCAGTGCCCATACGCAGTGAACGGAGCAGTAGTCGAACTCGATACCCTGACCGATACGGATAGGACCGGAGCCGAATACGATGATCTTTTTCTTGTCTGTGGGGTGAGTTTCAATAAACTCCTTAGCCTCATTCTCCTCGTCAAAGGTGTTGTAGAAGTAAGGTGTTGCAGCGGAGAACTCAGCCGCGCAGGTATCAACCATCTTGTAGCTTGCAAGCTTTCTGTTCTTTACCTTCTGACCCGAGATGCGCTCGATGGTGCTGTCAAGGTAGCAGTACTTCTTTGCTGCAGCGTACTTCTCCTCGGTCAGCTCACCCTCTGCAAGCCAAGCCTCAAGCTTTACAAGGTTGTTGAACTTGTTGATGAACCACTTGTCGACCATTGTGATCTCGTGGATCTTGTCAATGGAGATGCCTCTCTTCAGAGCCTCGAAGATGCAGAAGCAGCGGTCAACGTCAACATCATACAGCTTCTTCTCTACTTCCTCGTCTGTAAGCTCTGCGAATGCCTTCTTTGCGAGAGTGTCCATGCCGAGCTCGATGGAGCGAACAGCCTTCATCATGCCGCCCTCAAAGCTGGGAGCGATAGCCATGACCTCACCTGTTGCCTTCATCTGTGTGCCGAGTGTCTTCTTTGCGTATACGAACTTATCGAAAGGCCACTTCGGGAACTTTACTACCATGTAGTCGATGGTAGGCTCGAAGCAGGCATAAGTGTTGCCTGTAACCTGATTTACGATCTCGTCGAGAGTATAGCCGATAGCGATCTTTGTAGCAACCTTAGCGATAGGATAGCCTGTTGCCTTGGAAGCAAGCGCAGAGGAACGGGAAACTCTGGGGTTTACCTCGATAACTGCGTACTCGAAGCTGTCGGGCTTCAGTGCGAACTGACAGTTACAGCCGCCCTCAACGCCGAGTGCCTGAACGATGTTCAGTGCAGCGGAGCGGAGCATACCGTACTCGATAGGTGTAAGTGTAACTGCGGGAGCAACTACGATACTGTCACCTGTATGAACGCCGACAGGGTCAACGTTCTCCATGGAGCAGACAGTGATAGTGTTGTTCTTGCTGTCGCGGATGACCTCAAACTCGATCTCCTTCCAGCCGCTGATGCACTTCTCTACCAGTATCTGTGTGATGGGAGAAAGGCGCAGACCGTTTGTTGCGATCTCGTGCAGCTCGTGGGGAGTGTACGCGATACCGCCGCCTGTGCCGCCCAGTGTGAACGCGGGACGAACGATAACGGGATAGTCGATAACGGTAGCGAACTCCATAGCGTCCTCAACAGTCTCAACGACCTTAGTGGGGATACAGGGCTGGTTGATCTCCTCCATCGTATCCTTGAACGCCTGTCTGTCCTCTGCCTTGTGGATAGTTTCGGGAACAGCACCCAGCAGCTTTACATCGTGGCTTGCAAGGAAGCCCTCCTCAGCAAGCTGCATGGACAGTGTAAGACCTGTCTGACCGCCGAGGGTGGACAGTACGCTGTCGGGCTTTTCGATCTCGATGATACGCTTTACAACGTCAAGTGTCAGCGGCTCGATATAGATCTTGTCAGCCATGTGCTTGTCTGTCATGATAGTAGCAGGGTTGGAGTTGATGAGGACTACCTCAAGACCCTCCTGCTTAAGTGCGCGGCACGCCTGTGTGCCTGCATAGTCGAACTCGGCAGCCTGTCCGATAACGATAGGACCAGAGCCGATAACCAGAACCTTCTTTATATCACTTCTTAACGGCATATTACTTATTCTCCTCCATCATCTTAATAAAACGGTCGTACAGATAGCCCGAATCGTGGGGGCTGCCCGATGTATCGGGGCGGAACTGTGTGGAGAACGCAGGGATATTGAGGTACTTGATGCCCTCACATATACCATCGTTGCCGTTGATGTGTGTGATCTCTGCCGCACCTGCGGAAACTGTATCCTTATCCACTGCATAGCCTGTGTTCTGCGCTGTGATGTAGGTCTTGCCGTTCTCGAAATTCTTTACGGGCTGGCTTGCACCGCGGTGACCGTACTTCAGCTTCATTGTCTTGAAGCCGTTTGCAAGTGCGAGCACCTGATGGCCGAGGCAGATACCGTATACGGGGAGTTTCTTATCGCATACAGCCTTTACTGCTGCGATAGCCTCAACAGCCTCTGCGGGATCGGCAGGACCGTCGGAAACGATAACGCCGTCGGGGTTTGTGCCGAGGACTTCATCAGCGGAAGCGTTGTAGGGCATTACCGTTACGTTGCAGCCTCTATTCAGCAGCGCGTCCTTGATGACATTTGTCATGCCGAGGTCGATAACAGTTACGTTATACTTGCCGTTTTCAGCAGCGAATGACTGCTTTTCCTTTACGCTTACCTTTGCAGCAGCTCTCTCAGCCTTGAACTCATTTATCTCCTTCAGCAGCGCGTCCTTGTCGAACTCGCCGCAAACGATAGCGCCGTTCATAACGCCCTTTTCGCGGATAACTCTTGTCAGTGCTCTTGTGTCGATGTCGCAAAGACCCACTGTGCCGTTCTTTGCAAGGTAGCTTTCAAGGTCGCCCTCGCAGCGGAAGTTGGAGGGAGCCTCGCAGCACTCGCGCACGATGTAGCCTGCGGGAGTGTTGGCAGCAGAATAGCCGTCCTCGCTGTTTACACCGTAATTACCGATGAGGGGGAATGTCTGCACTACGATCTGACCGCAGTAAGCGGGGTCTGTAAGTGTTTCCTGATAGCCTACCATC
>JAZQEQ010000209.1:0-15118 GCA_045539055.1 Oscillospiraceae bacterium
AAAGGTAGGGGTAAACACTGCCGTCTGCGGTGGTCAGAGTGCCGTCGGGTCTTGCTATAACGTTCCAGCCGTCGCCGTATTCGGGCTCGGTAACGGTAAGAGTGCCGTTGTAGTCGAGCTTTACGCTTACATTGGTCTGCTCCTCGGGGTAGAGGTAGATGACGGGCTTGTAGTCGGCTCCCGCCTGAAGCTCGAAATCGCTTATTGTTATATCGGTCGGCTCAAGACGGTAGAGCATATCGTCAACGATATACATCGGCGCGTATGCTACCTCGATAGTATCGTTCACGCAGAACTCGTCAAACACTGCGGTATCGCACATTACCTCGTAAACAGCGGGATAAGGCCACGGGAGTCTGCATACGAAGCGGTCGGGCTTTATCTCGTTTATAACAAGGGTCATCTGACCTTTTTCTTCGGATATGACATAGCCCGTTTCGGCGTCTTTCAGCCTGTAATCGAATCCGACACTGAAGGTAACACCGTCGATCTCGATCTCCACAAGGTAGCTGCCCTCTTTAAGCGGCTCTTTGTAGAATTCATCGTTCAGCGAAACGCTTATGGAATTGTGCGGACAGTTGCTGCCGATAAGGTGACCAAGCGCGTCAAATGCGCTGTTCGCACCAAATGGAACATTCGTCCAGTCGCCGAAATCGTTGTTCCAGCGTTTCAGCGTATAGCTGCTGCCGAAGCAGTATTCCGCGTTCTCGGCATCGCCGACATAAGTCAGGTCCACCCTGAACGAATCTACATCCGAGGTCATCATGTAGCCATCGGGTATCTCGAGCATGATATCATACTCTGCAAGCGGCGGCACCTCGGAGGGCATCTCGGGGTAGTCGGGTGGGTCGATATCTTGTGGCTCGTCGGGGATATGCGCACCGCTCGTCATGGTGTATTCGGGGTAATCAGGAGCGTCGGGAGGGAGCGGCTCGGTCATGGTTATGGCTGTGGTAGTATGTTCAACCGCGCTTCCCTCGGCTATCTGGAACTGTGTAGATACTACGATCCCGTCGTTTATCTCCTTTGACAGACGGTAGGTGCCTGCTGTGAGCGGCTCGCTTATGTTTGAGAGGTTATATCCGCTAGCAAATATCGGAAGCTGCGTTTCGCACGCGATAAGGGCATACATTCCGCCGGGATTCATGTTCTGCCAGCTGCCGTCATCGCACAGCTTCTCCAGAATGGTCTTTGCACCATAGCGCAGCGTCATATCAGGGTCGTCGCCGTTATAGCGCACAACGAACTCTATCTTTTCAGTAGTGGTGGTTATCGGCGCGTTGGTGATTATCATTTCAAACTCGGGCACGCTCTCGGGCTGCACTGCCGCCGCACCGCCTGTTGCGCTTCCCGATGTAACGCTGTCGCTCCTGCAGCCTGCAAAGCTCAGCAGCATCGCGCCAACGCATAATATTGAGATAAGACGTTTTTTCATTATATCATTCCTTTCGGCAATGTTTTCCTTTTACAGATAACACAAAACAGAGAGCGAAAAGGTTTCATTTATTCGAGTATGAGGAACTCCTCGGGGATGTTCTGCTCTATCAGCATATCCACGAAGCTGAATGTCATTCCGTCACAGCCGTGGGAAGCCATCAGCTCCTCGGTGTACATGGAATAGGGGTAAACGCGGATGTCGGAATAGCTGTAGTCGTAGTGGTTGATGAGCGGTATCGCGCCCGCGTCGGAGATGGTGACCTCGCCCGACAGGTGCTCCTTTGTGACGGTTATCTGTCCGAGCATCTCCACCATGCAGTAGGGGTTTGACTGCGCGGAGAGGAAGTTTCCGAGGCAGTAGAACACGAAAGCCTGTCCGCCGTCTGCCTTTTCAAGGTATTCCATGGACTGGATGGTGTGAGGCTGTGTGCCGATGATTATATCAGCGCCCCAGTCTGCGAGGAGCTGGGCGGTGTCGTACTGGTGCTGGGATATCTCGTTAGTCGTTTCTATACCGAAGTGCGCGCTGACGATAACGCAGTCGTACTTTTCAGCGGCTTCCTTGACCTGCTTTTCAATAAGCTCAAGCTCGGAGAGATACACAAGCTCGCACTCGCTGTCCGCGGGCAGGGAAAGTCCGTTTGTGTGCTCCATGTAGCTTAAAAACGCGAATGTGATGTCGTTTACTGTGAGGGTGCGGATATCATTCATATCCTCCTCGTTTCTGTAAGCGCCGTATACAGGTATCTGAGGGTGGTTCTGCTCCCAGTAGTCAAGCGTTGCGATAAGTCCGCCCTCGCCCTTGTCGAGGACATGGTTGTTGCCGATAGAAACTGCGTCAAAGCCTATCTCCACCATCTCGTCGCCCATTTCTGACGGAGTGCAGAAGCAGGGGTATGTAGCAGGCTCGTACTCATCGGTGACGATAGTTTCCTGATTGAGTATAGCGAGGTCAGCCGCGGCGATTATGTCCTTTACATACTGGTAAGGATAGCTGAAATCGTAGTTTTCGCCCTCCTCGGCGCGGCGAGCCGCCTGATTGTATATGGGGGAGTGTATCAGGTTGTCGCCTGCGCACAGAAGCTCCACCGAGGTGTAGTAAGGCTCGGGCTCAGGCTCGACAGTAGGCTCGGCTGTTGTGGTGGTCGTAGCGGCTGTAGTGGTCGCGGAGGTGCTTGTCTGCGGCACCTGCACCTCAGGGATGTCCTCCTCGGAGGTCTGCGCGCCGCCGCACGCTGTAAGCATAACGGCAGACATCAGCGCGGCAATTGCTTTTATCTTTGTATTCATATTATAATATCTCCTTTGTTCGACAAAATTCTGTTTTCAGTATATCACCACCGCCGTGATATGTCAAGGTTTGCAGAGCTTTGCAGTTTATGTAGTGTTAACCTTAGTATAAAAAACAGGGCGATAAGCTCTGAGAAAGGAGAATGAAATGGCAAAAAAACTTACAGCGGCGGATTTTTTCAAGAAGCACAACGGCTCGTTCATGAAATTCGGCGAGCTGTTCACTGAAAAGATAACGGACGAAGAGCTTATCGCGGCTCTTGCGGAAAAGGATCTTGAAAAGCTTGCAAAGGTGTTCAGGCTGGTGTTTGAGATGGTGCAGGAGAATTCGTCAGGCGATGAGAACGAGCGTCTTGCGGCGCTTATTAAGGCTTATTCGGAGGTGAGCGAGGATGGATGAGCTGTCCCCTAAGCAGCGCGAGGCACTGGCGATGCTGAAGGAGGGCGGTCTGAAGCGCATGAACATCTTTGAGGGCAGCGTGAGAAGCGGCAAGACCTATATCTCGGTGATACTGTGGGGCTTCTGGCTTGCGGGGCGACCTAAAACGCAGCGTTTCCTGATGGCTGGAAAGACACTGACAACGCTGAAACGAAACGTTCTGGAGCCGATGCAGGAGCTTTTCGGCAGCAGCTTTTCTTACAGCATAACCAAAAAAGAGGCGGTGCTTTTCGGGCGGCGCATCTATCTCGAGGGCGCAGCGAATAACGGCGCAGAAAGCAAGATCCGAGGAATGACTCTCGGCGGCGCGTATTGTGACGAGCTTTCGCTGTTCCCTGAGGATTTCTTTGCAATGCTGCTCTCGCGACTGTCCGAGCGCGGCGCAAAGCTGTTCGCCACAACAAATCCCGACACTCCGCACCACTGGCTTAAGCGCGATTATCTCGACAGGGAGCTTTCCGACCTGCTTTCCATGAAATTCACGCTGGACGACAACCCTGCGCTTCCCGAGGAGTATGTAAGGGCACTTAAAACTGAGTTTACAGGTGTGTTCTACGACCGCTTTATCCTCGGCAACTGGGTGGCGGCAGAGGGTAGGATATACGATGGCTTTTCTGACAGATGTATCATCACCGCCGAGGAGCTTAAAAAGCGCACTGCTCAGGACAGGCTCATCACCTCGGTGGTGGGCGTTGACTATGGCGGCAACGGCAGTGCGAGCGTATTCTGTCATGTCGCGTTTGACAAGGGCTTCAGGAATGTTTATGTCCTTTCCGAGCACTACGACAAGCGCAACCGCTCCGCAGAAAGCCTTATCAGCGCCTTTTCCGAGTACATAGCACGCGAAAGGGAACAGTACCCTACGCTTTGCGCGGCTTATTGCGACAGCGCGGAGCAGCTTCTTGTAAAGAGCTTCAGAAGCGCGGTAAGGCTGCCTGTCCGAAACGCGCTGAAACGTCCTATTAACACGCGCATCAATATGCTGTGCAGGCTTATCGCGGCGAGGAGATTTCATGTGCTTGACGAATGTCCGCGCCTTATCGAGGCGATACAGTCCGCCGTCTGGGACGAGCGCGACATCCACCGTGACTCGCGTCTTGACAACGGCAGCACCAACATCGACAGCATGGACGCATTCGAATACGCGATCGAGCGATTTGAAAAACAGTTGTTTTTCAGGTCGTGACACAACAAAAGCCGCCTTTTTAAGGCGGCTTTTCTGTTATCCGTTTTTGAGGTTATATTCCTTTACATAGCGGTCAGCTGTGGGGATTATCTTGTCGTACTTCGGGTCATCGCTTGCAAGAGCGGACTTGAAGAACTTGTATACCTGCCTTGAATTAAGGCGGCCTAGGCGCTTTGCGATATACTCATGTGTCGCGTACAGCTCGGGGTTCTCCATTATCTGGATACTGAACTCGATATAACGCTTTTCGTTATGGAAGCGCAGGAAGTTGCACGCGGCAACTATACTTGAATAGAAGTTCGGGGAGATTATTACCTCGCCCTCGTACTCAGTATCGCCCGAGAGAAGTGCGGAGAGCTGGTCCTCGGACAGCGAAGATATCGCGAAAGCAGACTCTATCATCTCGCAGTCGGGCATGAGCTCACACTTTTCATGGATATCGCGCGGAATGGTGTTGTTTGTGAGTGCCATGTGGCGCACGGTCTCAAGCTTGCTTACGATATTCTTGTAGTGTGCAGGCTTTGCCTCAATGCGCGTTTCAAGCAGATTTCTCAGCATATCGTTCGGCAGCAGCTCCAGCGGTATCTTTACCGAGGCACTGCGGAAGCCTGTGATGCCCTCGCACTGCTCCTCCACGATCACTTCCTTTGCGGGAGCGTCGGTCTGCTGCTCTGTCACAGCGTCTGTTGCGCGGTCGGCGGAATTTTCGGGCTTTGGTGCTTCGACAGCTTTTTTCCTGAACACTGGCGCTGTATATACATCGTTGATGCGCTCGATAACTGCGCACTTGAACGGTATCTCGGCAGCGGCGCAGGAAACTGCGCCCATGTGACCCTTAAGCAGCACGGAGTGCAGACCTGACAGATGATAAACTATACCCTGATACTTACGCGACTTTACCGCCTCATCTGCTATTCCACGGCGCTTCGGAGTGTAGTTGTCGAGCGTGTTGCCGGGGATAAGGAAGCAGGGGAGATAGGTCTTGTCCTTGCCGATGGTACGGTTGTACTGTGCTGTGCCGTGCACCTCTCTCGGGAGGTTATACGAGCCCCAGAAGAACGAGCCGCTGCCGTCGGTGGGGTAGTATTCTGCGGAATACACTGTATAAACGCCGTCGGGGAGCATCATGAACAGCTCTCTCATGCCGTTTTCCAGCGAATCACCGCGGTTTATCTTGTTGAAAGAATCGGTTATCGCGTTGTTTATCTCATGCGACATTCCTGCGAAGCCCTGACACTGCGAGATGACAAGGTCAGTTCGCTTGTCGCCGTTGTTTGAAGCGATTATATTCAGCGCAGGCTCCGAGCCTATGTAGAACACCTTGTGGAGTGCCGAAAGGTCGCCGCGTTTTAAGTTGTGACCTGTGGAGCATACGCCGACAAGGCCTCTGCCGCCCTTTACGGAAACAAGAAGTACATTATTGCCGCCAAGGTCGATATGTTCGGTTTTTACATCAACAGCCATCGTACTGCCTCCTTATTTCTGCTCAAGATGGATGGCCATCATATCCGACACACCATCGATATGCTTTTTGTCGAAAGCCTTTTTGGGAACGTATGTGACAGCGTTGCCGTCCTTGTAGATTATGAATATCTTGTCTGTTTCGACAAAGTAGTCCAGTCTGCTCCAGGGGATAAGGTCCTGCTGGTCGTATACGCAGCTCTCGCAGGCTGCAAAGCCGTTGGGCGATACTACAAAGGTGATGAGCTCGTCCACGGCAGGATCGTTTCCTGCAACTCGCGTGAACTTGCTTCTTGCTGCGCCGTGGCAGATGAGGTACACGATAAGGGTGAGTATACCGCCGACTGCAACGGAGATGGGGATGAAATACAGGATATTGTCGCGTGTGACTCCCACCAAAATGTGCAGCGCGCCGAATACCAGCAGCATAACGAGTATAGCAATGAGCCACAGCACCTTTACAAGGCGGATATTCATCATCATGACAAATGCCGCAGCCGTATCGTTTTCGTCGATGTGACCCTCTCCGATATAGCTGTCCTTGCCGACGCCTGCCTCGATATAGGTGTCTTTAAGCGGAAGCACACGAGCGCCGTGCTGATATAAAAAGCTGTGCTTTCTGTGCATTCCCTCGGCGATGGCGATCAAGCGGAAATAATCCTCCCTCACCTTGAAGCAGGATATGGGGATCTTGTATTCCGCGCTGCCCATATCAAAGGTAAAGCCTTTCCTGTTGTCGTCTGTCACGCCTTTTATCATATCCCAGCTGTACACAACGGGACGCTCCGTTCCGAAAGAGTACACCGCGAATGTATCTCCGATAACGTATGTGCAGCCCGAAGCCTCATCAAAAACGCGAACAGGTCTTAAGTCATAGAAAGCCATTGTACACCGTCCAATCCAAAAGCAGCTTACCGCTGCTTTATTGTAAATAGTCATATATATTTAAGTATATCATACTTTTGCTGATAAATAAAGTGTTTTTTGCAGATTTTTTTCAATTTTTGCGGGTATTGATGCAGCTCGTTCCAATATATGGCTGCCATACTTGACAAAAGCACAGCTTTGGCGATATAATATACATAGTTTTATTTTATTACTTAACTATGCTAACGGAGGTGCTAACTATGCAGATGCGATCGGTCACCTACCAGTGCCCAAACTGTGGCGCTGCACTTGAATACAGCAACGAGCACGGCAAGCATCGCTGCCTGTTCTGCGACAGTATGTTTGACGAGGAGCAGATCAAGCGTCACTTCTCCGATAATGAGCAGATGGAGCTTGAAAAAGCCGACCCCGAGCAGCTTTCTGCCGAGCAGAAAGAGATCGAGGAGTTTACAGGTGCTTCGGCGCTGTATTCCTGTCCAAACTGCGGCGCGGGCGTTATCTGCGGCGAGCTTGACGCTTCGGTGCGCTGCCATTTCTGCCATACTCCCGTTATACTTACAGGCAGACTTTCGGGCGAGTACAAGCCTGACCTCATCATCCCGTTTGCTACTACACGCGAGCACGCAAACAACTCCTTCTACGAATACATAAAGGGCAAGTTCCTGCTGCCGCGCGGATTTAAACAGAATGCAAAGATCGTGGATATCTCGGCACTGTATGTTCCGTACTGGATGAAGAGCGGTGTTGTAAACGGACGTGTTACGGCAAACTGCAAAAAGGTACGCACATGGCGCGTAGGCGATGTGCGCTACACAAACACTAAATTCTACACCTCAACACGCGCGGCGGAGTTTGCTTTTATCCGAGTGCCGTGCGATGGCTCGAAGCGTATCGATGATTCGCTGATGGAGAGCATAGAGCCGTTCAACTATCAGGGCGTAAAGCCATTTTCGATGTCCTATCTTTCGGGCTGCGCGGCTGAAAAGTACGATGTTGCGTTCTCGGATGCCGAGTACCGCATAAACAACCGTATAAACGACGCTATCGTTGATGTGCTGAAGCAGGACATGGCTTCGCAGTCCTATACGACTATCACGGTGGCAAGCTCTGACATGGACTTCAAGGCAAGCACTGCGGTGTATGCACTGCTGCCTGTATGGTTTCTCAACTATCAGTACAAGGGCAAGGACTATCCGTTCGTTATGAACGGGCAGACGGGCATCCATTTCGGAAAGCTCCCTGTCAGCAAGATAAAGGCATTCCTTTTCGGCGCGGCGGTATTCATCGGCACTGCGCTGTTGACGGGCGGTCTGACATGGCTTGCAGGCATGGCGTAAGGAGGGCATGATGAGAAGAATTTTATCTTTCCTTACAGCTGCGGCGGTGCTTGTCGTGACGATGCTCTGCTTTGCTGTTACAGCCTCGGCTGATAGCTATCGGGTGTTGCTGCGTGACGGAGGAAACTGCTTTACTACAGCCGAAGAAGAGGATGTTCTTGATCTTCTGGAGGCTGCGGCGAAGGAGGCGAGGTGCAACATCGCGGTGGTGACCGAGGGCGATTTCTCGGGAACTGCTCCGGGAGTATACGCACAGAAAACGCTGGACGAGTTTTTCGGTGAATACAGCGACAGCCTGATACTTGTTATCAGTACTGATTACGAAAAC
This sequence comes from Oscillospiraceae bacterium, assembly GCA_045539055.1. Lineage (GTDB taxonomy): Bacteria > Bacillota > Clostridia > Oscillospirales > Ruminococcaceae > CAG-115. Next base: position 8,367 of record JAZQEQ010000209.1, read on the forward strand.
CCCGACGCGTATGATTTCATCGACATGACGGGAAGCGCGTTCACCGATTATTATTCGGAAATAAACGACATTTACGATGCCTACTATGACGGCAAGGACATGGGTGGCTATTATGACGGCATAGCTTCTTTCTGCGAGTATTTCGCAGGCAGCGGCGCGGTGAGCGTTTCCTACAAGGTATCGCTTTCCGACTTTGACGACGTGCTGTCGAGCACCGAGCAGACCTTTCTGCTTGATGTGATGCAGGACGCGGCTGATGATATCCAGTGCAACATCGGCGTTGTCATCACATCCGACCGCAGCGGCGAGATACCTCAGCGTTATGCCGATTCTTATGCGGACGAAAAATTCGGCTATGGCAGCAACAACATCGTCCTGCTGTTCGATAACGACAAAGTAAGCCCCGGCCACAGGGACTGGATCTCCACGATGGGTCTTGCGACAGAGATGTACGACCATCAGGTGGACGCGATATTTGACTATCTGTACGAGGGCTTTGACTCAAACGGCGGCGACAATTATTATCAGGCTATCCAGTATTTCTGCGGCTACCTGCGCAACAATCAGGACGGCGGCTGGACATACAACGATGACGAGGATTATCACTTCTACTATGAGGGAGAGATATCGCTGACCCATCTGGTCGTGCCGCTTGTCATTGCGGGCGTGGTTACGGGCATAGCTACATCCACGACGGTAAAGAAATACAGCAAGAAGGCTCCCATCAGCGCGAGAAGATATATGGATACCTCGCGCACGAGATTTACTCAGAGACAGGATATCTACCTGCGTGAGACCACTACTCATGTGCGCATCAGCAGCAGCTCGGGCGGTGGACGTGGCGGTCGCGGAGGCGGCGGAGGTCGCAGCGGCGGCGGACGCGGCGGCGGAGGTGGACGCAGCCGATAAAAACGGAATCTGCACAAGCAAAACACAAAAAGGGCGGAAGATGATTCCGCCCATACATTTTAGGAGAATGATATGAAGATAGTTATACAGCGTGTGGAGCACGCAAGCGTAAAGGTCGATGGCAAGGTCTGTGGCGAGATAGGAAAGGGCTTCCTTGTGCTGCTCGGAGTGGGAAAAGAGGACACCGAAAAGGACTGCGAGCGGCTTGCGGCGAAGATGATAGGGCTTCGCATATTCTCGGACGAAAACGGCAAGACCAATCTCTCGCTGAAGGACGTTGGCGGCTCGCTGCTGATAATATCGCAGTTTACGCTGTACGCCGACTGCCGCAAGGGCAACCGTCCCAATTTTCTCATGGCAGGCGCGCCTGATGAGGCGGAGCGTCTGTATGAGTATTTCACAGAGCTTTGCAAAAAAGAGATCCCCATCGTACAGACGGGGATATTCGGTGCGGATATGAAGGTGGAGCTGCTTAATGACGGTCCTTTCACAATTATTCTGGAGTGACCGTTTTCCATTTTAATTTCGTGCACTCGAAAACAGGCGCTATCTCTCCCTTTCGCTGAAGCCATGACAGGTACGAGCGCGTTGTGTATCCCACGAGCGCGTACTGCATGATGTAAAGGCGGATATTGTATTCGGCGAATATTTTTTCGAGAAGCTCGTCAATAGTCACGCCCTCGGCGCAGAAGCGTTTTATGTCCTCTGCCACCTCGAGGGCGTTTATTCTGTTCAGCTCGGCAAGCTCGGCTATATCCTCAAGCGGCGGTCTGTGCGAGGGAATGAACAGCTTTCCCTGAAGCGTCTTGAGGCGCTCCAGCGTTTTCAGATGCTCCTCCACGCTGTACAGGAACGATATCTTGTATTTCGGGAACGTTTCCGCTGCGATGACAGCGTCCGCAACGAACCACACTCCGTCGGGCGTGCGGTATGCGAGCTGCTCGAAGCTGTGACCGTTCACATGGATATACTGAAGTCCCTCGGGCAGTATGTCGGGAGTGACGGGGAGCGTTTCGCAGGCGGGTGCAAGAGTGAACTTGTTGTCAAGCTCCTTTGGCGGATAGCCTCCGAAGAGATAGGTCGCGTTGAGATAGGAATAGGTGCTGATCGCGGCGTCTGCCCCGGGTGAATATATCTTGCAGCCTGTTTTTTCTTTCAGATAAGCGTTCGCGTAGGAATGGTCGGCGTGGCAGTGCGTATTCAGCACCATTTCCAGCCTCCAGCCGTTTGCGGCGATATGGTCGAGCGCTTTCTGTGCAGCCTCATTATCGCAGCCCGCGTCTATCATGCAGGCCTTGTTGTCGCCGTATACATATATTCCGATATTTGTGCTGCAATCCATGTAGTAGGTGCGCTCGCCTACCTTGTTGAGTTCGTACATCAGTGTTATCTCCTTTTCTTTTCAGCATTATTGTACCACATTTTCCCCGAAAATACAACCGTATCGTGTTGACTTTATCGGAGATATGTGCTATACTTTAATTTGATTTGTGCGGGATAGTTCCGCAGCAGTATTCACAGGAGGCAACAATGAGAAAGACAAGAAAAGCTTTTGCGGCTGTACTTGTGTCGGCGGCACTGCTGATGACAGGCTGCGCAGGCGGCAATACAAGCAGCGAGCAGACAACAGCGGCAACAGAAAGTACAATTACGACAACGGAGAGTGAAGATATGGCACAGACCTATGCATTCAGACCCAGTGAGGAAAATGTTAAGCTTATCGGACGTACAACGATACACGACGGTATCCTGTGGCTTGCGCTTTCGGCAAGCGGCGTTGAGTTTACATACAACGGCACAGGCTTTAATGTAAACGTCATCGGCGACAGCATGATATCTCAGGGTAAGGACAAGCAGGCACGTTTTGCTGTATATGTTGACGGCGAGAGGATCGCTGACGAGCAGGTAACTGAGGCTGAGAAGAAGTACGAGTTTGTTACTTCTGAGGAGGACAAGCCCACCACAGTAAAGATCATCAAGCTGTCCGAGGCTGCTGAGTCCACAATGGGTCTTGGAAAGATAACTGTTACAGGCACCGATGTAAAGCCCACCGCTGAAAAGGATCTCAAGATCGAGTTTATCGGCGACTCCATCACCTGCGGCTACGGCGTTGACGATGAGGTCAAGGAGCATCACTTCTCCACCTCCACAGAGGACGCTACAAAGGCATGGGCATACAAGGCGGCGCAGAAGCTTGACGCTGATTACAGCCTTGTTTCCTACAGCGGTCACGGCATCATTTCGGGCTACAGCGGCGACGGCAACAAGGTTACTAGTCAGCTGGTGCCTGATGTATACGAAAAGCTTGCAAAGAGCTACGGCAGCTACGACGGCATCTTCAGCGTTGCTTCTGTAAAGTGGGATTTCTCGAAGTTCCAGCCTGATTTCGTTGTAATAAATCTCGGCACTAACGACGCGTCCTACTGCGGCTCGGACAAGGAGAAGGCTGCTGATTACACTGCGCAGTATGTAGAGTTCCTCAAGACTGTCCGCGAGAAGAATCCTGACGCGCACATCATCTGCGCGCTGGGCGTTATGGGCGACAGCTTGTATCCCGCACTCAAGACAGCGGTTGAGAACTACACTGCCGAAACAGGCGACGCAAAGGTATCGCACCTGCGCCTGACACCTCAGACTGGCACCACAGGCTATGCTGCTGACTGGCATCCCACAGAGGCTACACACGAGATAGCTTCCGACGAGCTTGTAGCTGAGATCCAGAGAATAATGGCTGAATAACAAAACGAGCCTCCCCGAAGAAAGCGTCTTCAGGGAGGCTTTTTTGTGTTCTTATGTCCAACAGCGGAAAAATCGCAAAAAAATTATTTTTTTTGAAAAAACTATTGACAAACATCTTTTTTTGTGATATAATCATATGCGTTGGATATCTGGGTGTGGCGCAGATTGGTAGCGCGCTACCTTGGGGTGGTAGAGGCCGCAGGTTCAAATCCTGTCACTCAGACCAATACTGATACCGTGATTGATACAATTCAGTCACGGTATTTGTATTATTATAGAGAAATTTGCCCGTAAGCTAATTGTCACAAGGACAATGAAGCTTACGGGCTTTTTGGCACATATTGACAAACCCGATCGCTTCTGCTATAATGAAAACAGTCGTTGCATAACATCAGTTGCAGAATGGAGAATGATAATGCCGCCGAAAGCTAAATTTACAAGAGAAGAGATCATCGAAACAGCCCTTAAGATCGCCGCAGATAAGGGCATGCGGGCGCTTACCGCAAGAGAACTGGGTGCGGCTCTGAACAGCTCTACTCGCCCGATATTTACTGTTTTTGAAAACATGGAGGAGGTCTTTTCGGAAGTGCGCAAAGCCGCCATTGCAAGGTTTGAGGAATATGCAAGGAGAGCAATGGATTTCACGCCTGTGTATAAGGAGCTTGGCGTGCAGATGATCCTGTTTGCTTCGGAGCAGCCGAAGCTGTATCGTCTGCTGTTTATGACCGAAAAGCCCGAGGCGCAGGATTTTGATGATGTGTTTGCAAACCTCGGTTATATGGCAACGCTCAGCGTTGAGGTCATACAGCGCGATTATGAATTAAGCTATGAAAATGCAAAGCTTTTATTCAAGCACAACTGGATAAATACCTATGCTATAGGCTCGCTTATTGCAACGGGAGTGTGCAGATTCAGTCCTGATGAGATACAGGATATGCTAAGCCGTGAATTTGTGGCAATGCTTATGCTGATTAAATCGGGTAAGGCGGAGAGCTGTACTACGATACCGACAAAAAAGGAGTAAGAGCTATGGAATACATAAAGATCACAGATCATAAGGAGATATACAATTATTTCAGCGAAATCAGAAATGTTGTTCCGTATTGGTTTGATGTTGATTACAGCCTGTGGCTTGAAAGCTATCAGAACGATACGGATTATGACGGGGATAAGATGTTTGGCGAGCTTATCAGCTATGCCGCTTGTGATGAAAATGAGATCGTCGGCTTTGTTCAGTTCGGCATATCGAATTTTACATACAACGAAAACGGAGATAAGGACTTTTCCGAAAGGTGCGGTGTCATCAGAAATCTGTATTTCGACAGAGAGCAGGATTGCGGAGAAAGGCTTATTTCCATTGCAGAGGAATACTTTTCCGCAAAGGGCATCTTAAAAAAGTCTGCATTCTTTCACGCTCTCGGCATGACCTGTTACGCAGGGCACGGCAAGCTTTTCTGCGGACTGCTGCATATCGAAGCGGAGCTGTTTAAATTCGGATATGTGAAGGAGCATGAGAACGTATATTACAAGCGACTTCTGACAGAGGGCGATGTTGCTTCGGATAAGGCTTTAGTAAGCTACGGCGAAGTAAATCCGAAGGGTCTGCAGGAGTTTACGATAACCGCTGACGGAAAGATGGTCGGTGCAGGTGCTCTCGTTTATCTTCCGCAAGGTGAGATATGCTATCTGAAATGGATATATGTCTATGATACAGAGCAGGGAAAGGGCTATGCTTCTGCTACTCTGCAGACTATCTTTTCTGAGCTTTACAGCAAGGGCATACGCAGGCTTGACACCGATACCGCAGACTGCAATCTTATTGCGCAGGGGCTGTATGAAAAGGTCGGCTTTACTGACATTGGACGTACAAGGAGCTATCTGAAATGAAGCTTGAAAACAACATCATAAAGCACTACCTGCGTAACGTCTATTTCATCACTGGGACAGCATATGCAGGAAAATCCACCACGGTGAAAATGCTGTCCGAGCGGTATGATATGATATTCTGCGGCGAGAACTACCACTCGGCTGTGTCGGATATCGTGGCAACACCCGATGCACAGCCTGATATATGCTACATGAATGCTCTGACGGACTGGAAAGAGTTCGTCACACGCTCCCCCGAGGAGTACGAGCGCTGGATATTCAGCGTGGGAAAAGAGGCGGCGGAGTTCGAGATAGCGGAGCTTATCTCGCTTTCGGGCGACAGAAAGGTCATAGTTGACACGAATATCCCTGTTGATGTCCTGCGTGAGATATCCGATTATAATCACGTTGCGGTGATGCTCTCGCCCCAGTCCATGAGCGTGGAGCGCTTCTTTGACCGAAGCGACCCCGAAAAGCAATTCATTTTGAGCGTTATCGACAGCTGTGAGAACTCCGCAGAGGTCATGGAGAATTACCGAAAGGGACTTGCGCTCATCAACAGCAGGGAGCATTACGACGAGCTAGCAGACAGCGGCTTTTTCACCGTTGTGCGAGAGGATAACGGAAAGGATACAAGGGAAGAGGTCTGCGATGTTATCGCAAGGCATTTTGGATTGATTTAAAGATTTTTTATGACACTTGAAATAAGCAGGCTCATTTTTTGTAAGCTTACATATGATATTGATTTTAATTGCGAGCGATAAATCGGAATTTGATGCATTTAGGAGAGAAAGGAGTCTTTCAGTATGAAAGAACAAGTAAATATTTTATTATCCAAAGAAGCCTTATTTATGTGGAATAAACTAACATATGCAATAGATTCGTTATATGACGTAGATAGAATATGGAATAAGGGATTTGGTGCATGGAAGATAGAATACAAGTATCGCAGAGGTGGAAAAACGCTTTGCACATTTTATGCAAAGGAAAATATTGCGAATCTTTTGATAACTTATGGTAAAGCGGAAAGAGAAAAGTTTGAGAAAATAAAAGAATCTGTTTCGAAGCAGTTACAGGATATATATGAAAGAACAGAAACTTTGCACGATGGAAAGTGGTTATGGATTCCACTCGATAATGAAATAAGTGTTGAAGATATTATTGAAATGCTAAAAATTAAAAGAAGACCTAATCGAAAATAACAATATTATTAATTGAAAAGTTAGTTGAGTACAAAT